>PMUF01000651.1 GCA_003167015.1 Chitinophagaceae bacterium
GTAAGTTGAACCCGAAATTATTCCCGTCATAGGTGCTGCCTTCCCCGGACAAGGCGACATAACTGGTGATCCCGCTCATCGCATGCTCATCACCATTGAAGCCCGCATAACAGATCAGATCGCCCCACTCAAATGCACCCATCGACAAGCCGGCCACATGCACTCCCTTGGGCTTGATGTGATACCATCTCTTTAGACTGTCCATCAATATACTAAGATAATATGGACTCGAACTGGTCATCCCCTCCACAACCGTTATAATGATGGGATAATGTATCCCGTTGCCCAGTTGCACGCTCCCATCCCAGCCATTGTTTAACCAATAATGCGGCCCATATCGCGTCAGATAATCCGGGTCCGAACCTACTTCGCCGATCCCGGGCATTGAGATTAGTGCCGGCCTGGAAGCCGTATCGGGACTCCCCGCCTTGAACAGGTTTGCCGGGCGGGAAATTCGGAGATACCAATTGACGCCGGCAAGACCATGATACGGCACAATCGTATCATAGGTGATAAAATCATGCGTTTCACTGACTGTACTTTGGGAATGCGAGGAAAGGAATGCAAAAAGGCAAAAGAGTAGAGCTACCTGCTTCATAAGCGGCTGTTTGGGATGATTGAATAATAGTCAATAGTTCAGCAGGTACGGATCGATCTGTTAAGACCGGACGGCGGCTTATAAAGGAGGTTAATGAATTGCTGGCCCGGATTCGGATGATCCAGGCAAAACAATCGGTTAATACTTTTCAGTATTAATTACAAAAAATAAGGTTAGTAAAATTTATGGGTAAGCTTCCAAGCACCCCTCCTGAAATGTCTTTATACCTCAGGAAAGTGTTTTGATTCCCCCAGAATCATGCCAAATCGCAATTTTGGGGATTATATTTCACGCAAGTAATTTCTTCCTCATTTTTCTAACCTTGCAATACCTGGTCCCAATCCTTCCATACCGCCTCATAGCCCTGCCGTCTGATCATTTCCGCCACCGCCGCCGGGCTCCGCTCATCGGAGATTTCAAATTGCTCCAGCGACTCCGGATCAACAATATATCCCCCAGGATTGGTACGCGATCCGGCGCTCATGGTCGTGATACCCAACCGGATAGCGTGGTCCCGGAAAACCGGGCTTTCACGCGTGGATAACGACAACTCAATTTCCTCATCCAGCAGCCGGTAGGCGCAAATAAGTTGGATAAGCTCCCGGTCGGTCATCTCCACTTTCGGCTGCAGCCCATAAGGCCGGTCGCCCCCGGTATCGCCCCCATTCACCCGCTCCCCCGGCCTGGCCTTCCCGGCCGTCTCCTCCCCGGAAAAAGGTCGCAGCCGCGGAAAGGACAACGAATACTTTGTCTTCCAATACGTACGTTCCAGGTATTGTAGGTGTAAAGCCGTAAACCAGCTGTCGGTCCGCCAGTCCTCCAGCCCGATCAGCACCCCCAATCCTATTTTATGGATGCCGGCCCGCCCTAACCGGTCGGGTGTCTCCAGCCGGTAAACGAAATTGGACTTCTTTCCCTTAGGATGATGCAGCTTATAGTCTTCCCGGTGATACGTTTCCTGGTACACCAGCACGGTATTCAGCCCATGCTGCATCAACCGGGTATAGTCCTCCTGGTCCAGGGGTTGCACTTCCATGGAAACATGCGCAAAATGAGGCCGCACGGTCTCCAACGCCTTGATAAAGTAATCCACGCCTACCGTCTGGTTGGCCTCACCGCTCACCAGCAACACGTGCTCATAGCCCATTTCCCTGATGGCCCCCACCTCTGTCAGCAACTCACCGGCCGTCAGCGTCCGCCGCCTTATCTTATTGTCATAGCTGAATCCGCAGTACGTACAAATATTCTGACACTCATTCGATAAGTATAATGGGATATATAATTGGATGACCTTGCCGAAGCGCTTTTGCGTCAACCGATGGCTCAACTGCGCCATCTCTTCCAGGTATGGGGCCCCCGCTGGTGAGATCAATGCCTTAAAATCTTCCAGGTCCCGGTGAGACCGGCCCAGCGCCCTTTCCACATCGGCAGCCTTCTTACCGTAAATACCCTGCTTCACTGCGCCCCATTCATGTCTGTTAAAAAGTTCTGTGAACATATATCATTGTATTTGCAAGTTTCCCATCCCCTCAATCCAAAAATGCCGTCAACGGGCTGCTCGCCATCGCATGATCGGACTCCACAGCCAACCTGGCTTCAAAGGCCATCCGCCCACTCTCCACAGCCAGCTTGAAAGCCTGCGCCATCCTCACAGGATCTGCACTGGCCGCGATAGCCGTATTCACCAGCACCGCATCAGCCCCCATCTCCATCGCCTTCGCCGCATCGGAAGGAGCACCGATACCCGCATCCACCACTACAGGCACCTTGCTCTGCGCAATGATGATCTCCAGGAAATCACTGGTCTTCAACCCTTTATTGCTGCCGATCGGCGAACCCAGGGGCATCACCGCCGCCACCCCCACTTCCTCCAGCCGCTTGCATAGCACCGGATCGGCATGGATATAAGGCAACACAATGAAACCTCGCTTGACCAGTTCCTCCGCAGCCGCCAGGGTCTCTATAGGGTCCGGCAGCAACCACCGCGGGTCCGGATGGATCTCCAGCTTGAGCCAGTTGGTACCCAATGCCTCCCTGGCCAGCTCGGCAGCAAATACCGCCTCCCGGGCATTCCGTACCCCGGACGTGTTGGGCAGCAAATGCAGGTGCGGATGCCGGAGATGATAGAGTATATCATCGCCCTGCCCGCCGGCTTGCCAGGAGCCTCCCTGCCAGGCGCCCCCCTGCCGTTGTACATCCACCCGCCGCAAAGCCACCGTCACCAGTTCACTACCACTCGCTACAATGGCTTCCTCCATCAATACGGAAGAGCCAAATTTCCCCGTCCCGGTAAATAACCGGGAATGAAAAGTCTTATCAGCAACTGTCAGCATAAAAAATATTTTTTTAGTTTTAATTCCAGCGCCTCCACCAGCCCCTTGGGATTGTCCGCATGCACCAGCATCCCGGAAAAAGCGACTCCCGCAAGCCCTGCCTCCAGCAACGGAGCCACATCTTCCACCCCGATCCCGCCAATCGCAACGACGGGTATATGGATCTGCTCCTGCTGCAGCCGGTTCATGATCTGCCTATAGCCTTCCAACCCCAGGATGGGACTCAGCTTCTTCTTCGTCGTCGTGTAACGATAAGGCCCCAGCCCGATATAATCGGCGCCCTGCCGGTAATGCTCCAGGATATCTTCCACGACATTGGCGGTACCTCCGATGATCTTACCTTCGCCCAGCAGCCGCCGGGCCTCACTGACCGTCATATCTTCCTTACCCAGATGAACCCCGTCCGCATCAACAGCCGCTGCCACGACTACCCGGTCATCGATGATCAACGTACAACCAAAAGCAGCACAGATACTTTTCGCCGCCAGGGCTATGCTCCGGACCTCCTCATCACTGGCCTGCTTCATCCGCAACTGGATCCACCGGATACCTGCCCGGCAGGCAAATTCGACCTGCTGCAGATGATCGATCGGCGCATCATCCATCGTAATAAAATACAGGCTGGCCGGCACCCGCCAGCCGCCCTCCCTCACCCCATCCTGCTCTCTAAAGGTCGATGCCATCCTAATAAAGTTTTATTACTGCTTAAAAATCGTCGCGTATATTGCTTGGATAGCGCCGCCGCTACCGGTAAAGAATAGCCCAGCGCCAGGTTCGCCGACAGCGCCGACGACAGCACACATCCCGACCCATGCTTCGCATACACCTGCTCACCGTCAGCTTCGGGCTCCAGCAACTGCACGTCACCATCACTCCATAGATAATCTCTTCCGGGATACACAGGATGATGCCCCCCCTTGAGATAAAGATGACAACCCGTCTGCCGCGTCAGCTCCCGGCATCCTTCCAACACATCCGCCCCGGGATAGAGCTGTCCGATCTCATTCCAGTTGGGCGTCAGCAGATAGCACCCGGCCGCCACAGCCTTCCACTCCTCTCCTACGGATGTCCAGAATTCCCTGCCGCTGCTCGCCCTGATCACCGGGTCCCACACGATACGCACCACAGGGTTATGCCGGTGAAGATGATCGACAATCTCCCCTGCCATCCGTACGTCCTCAGTGATCCCCATCTTCACCCAGTCGAAAGCCGCCGCAGCAAAACAAAGATCGATCTGCTCGGCTATCTCCTCCCTGGAAAACCATTGAATACGATTGATCTGCCGCTCGTTCTGGAACGTAAAACCGGTACATACCGCATAGCCATACACGCCATGTGCCTCCAGTGTCTTGACGTCCGACAAAACCCCGGCGCCGCCACTCTGATCGTACCCGGCGACGACCAGCACCCGGGGCCTTTCGATCCCTTCCACGGCCACCGGCGCCTTCACCTCCGCATCCTTCGTTCGATCACTGCTCATCGGTTATTTTTTTCAATCTTTCATATCGTCGTACCGCTTCCCGCGGCTCTTCCCAAATCCATCCCAGCACCGCTGCACCTTTCCATCCCCGGCGTATCATTTCACCTATCGTATCCACGCCGATGCCACCCAATCCAACCGGCAGACAGGGTAAGTCGCCACCCGGTGGCTCCAACAAAGCCTTATTCATGCCATACCCCGGCTTGGAAATACTGTCGAACAAAGGACTGATAAAGGCATAGGCCAGTCCCGTCGGTAATGCCTTCATCTCCTCCCAGGAATGCACCGACGTGGACACCGCAAGCCGTCCTCCTCCACTCTCCACCGGTAACCCTCCCCCACTTTTACCCTGCCCACCAACCAGTCCCACCGATCCGTGAACCTGCGGAACCCCATAGACCTCGGCCAACTCCCGGCCTCCATGCCATACCAGCCGCCCGGCCCACCGCGGAGCCAGCCGCTCCAGCAACGCTATCTTTTCTTTCTCTCCCGCCCCTGGCTTCCGCACGTGCAGCTTCGTCAGCCCCGCTTCCAGCAAACCCTCCAGGTAATCAGCCTCCCCTGAAAAAATCTCGGGCCTGGTGATCACCGCCAGCAGAAACTCTCCCCGATCATCCCCCATCGCCCGACGCCCCTCTTTCGCTTCAGGCCCCTTCATCACAGATATATTTCCGATCCGGATTCTTTGAATGCCGTCGCCTTCTCCTGCATCCCCGCCTCCAGCGCCACTTCCTCTTCCAAACCCTTCTCTTGCGCAAACCGCCGCACTTCCTGCGTGATCTTCATCGAACAGAAATGCGGTCCGCACATCGAACAAAAGTGGGCAATCTTCGCGCCTTCAGCCGGCAACGTCTCGTCATGGAAAGACCGCGCCGTGTCCGGGTCCAGAGAGAGGTTGAACTGGTCCTGCCACCGGAACTCAAACCGCGCCTTGCTCAGGGCATTGTCCCTGTATTGTACACCGGGATGGCCTTTGGCCAGGTCCGCCGCATGCGCCGCGATCTTATAAGTGATCACCCCATCCTTCACATCCTTCTTATTCGGCAGCCCCAGGTGCTCCTTGGGCGTGACATAGCACAGCATCGCCGTTCCAAACCAGCCGATCATGGCAGCCCCGATGGCCGAGGTGATATGGTCATAACCGGGAGCAATATCTGTCGTCAAAGGCCCCAGCGTATAGAAAGGCGCTTCCTCGCATTCCTTCAATTGCTTGTCCATATTCTCTTTGATCAGGTGCATCGGCACATGCCCCGGCCCTTCAATGATCACCTGGCAGTCATGCCGCCACGCTATCTTCGTCAGTTCGCCCAATGTTTCCAGCTCGGCAAACTGCGCCGCATCGTTCGCATCGGCAATAGATCCTGGCCGGAGGCCGTCACCCAGCGAGAAAGACACATCGTAGGCCTTCATGATCTCGCAGATCTCTTCAAAATGCGTATACAAAAAACTTTCTTTGTGGTGCGCCAGGCACCATTTGGCCATGATCGAGCCGCCGCGGGACACAATCCCCGTCATCCGGCCCGCCGTCATGGGAATATAGCGCAACAGCACGCCGGCATGGATCGTAAAGTAATCCACTCCCTGCTCAGCCTGCTCGATTAAGGTATCCCGGTAGATCTCCCAGGTCAGGTCCTCGGCCTTGCCATTCACTTTCTCCAGCGCCTGGTAAATCGGTACGGTACCCACCGGCACCGGCGAATTACGCAGTATCCATTCCCGCGTCTCATGAATGTTCTTGCCGGTCGAGAGAT
>PMUF01000646.1 GCA_003167015.1 Chitinophagaceae bacterium
GATGAGCCGACCGGGAACCTGGATTCACGAAATACGCAGGTCGTCTTTGACATTTTCAGGGATCTCGCAAAGTCCCGCGGGCAGACCATCATCACCGTCACCCACGACGACGATTTCGCCCGGAACAGCGACCGGATCATCGATATGAGTGACGGGCGCATTATTAAATCCAATTAATAATATCTTTATACAGTGAAAAAACTTAACCTGCGAACGGGCATACCCTTCTCCCTGCTGATCTCGGTGGTTTTGGGATTCTTACGGCTAATCGAATCGCCGGACGTCGGCATGTATGTCGTATTGACCTACGATTATTTCATTTTTTCCCTGCTGTGCTGGATCGGCAATACCCTGCTGATCGATTCGAAACCCGCCCGGAGATATTCCTTCAGCAGGCCGGTATTCTATCTGATCTCCATCCTGGCCAGTTCCGTGCTTGCCATCCTGTTCGCCTGGTTCAATACAAAGCTGAAAGTGCAACCACCTACTGTCAACCTGGTGTATGTCCCGGACAGTCACCGAAGCCTGATGATCTTCTTTTTTCGCGGCATCCTGCTCAACCTGATGAATGCCTTCTTTGTATCACATATTAAACAGCAAAGAGATCACCAGCAAAACCAGCTGGCGCTCGAACAACTGAAGCAGACGCATCTCCAGGCCAACCTGAACTCGCTTAAACAACAGCTAAGCCCCCATTTCCTTTTCAATACGCTGAATACGCTCAGCTCGCTGACGAAAGAACAACAGGTAAAAGACTATGTGGACCAACTGGCCAATGTGTATCGGTATTTATTGGACCACCAGAAAAAGGACATCGTGGACCTGACGACTGAATTGGCTTTTACCACCTCTTATCTGTATATTCTTCAGACCAGACTCGATTCCGCCCTGGAGATCAAAATGCAGATCGGTGCCGATATTGTTCAATATAAGATTCCGCCGCTGACCCTGCAGCTCCTGGTCGAAAATGCCATCAAACATAATGTCGCTTCCGCATCAAAACCCCTTAAGATCTATATCGGTATTCATGATGACCATCTCGTGGTCATTAACAACCTGCAACCCAAGGCCAGCGTGGAAGCATCTTCCGGGATTGGGCTGACCAACATCAACCAGCGTTATCAGCTGCTCTTTAACCGGGAAATAAAAATAGAAATGGACGCCGTATTTTTTACTGTTAAACTACCGTTACAGTCATGAAAGTACTGATCATCGAAGACGAAGCCTTGTCGGCCAGGGAACTCATACAACTGATTACAGCTGCCGATTCGGACATTCACATCGTGGCAACCCTGGAGTCGGTGGAACAGTCGCTGGCCTGGTTAGAGGTCAATCCGCAGCCCGATCTGATATTTTCGGACATCCAGCTCACCGATGGCCTTAGCTTTGAAATATATCACAAAGTCAATATCACCTGCCCGATCATATTTTGTACCGCTTTCGACGAGTACCTCATGAATGCCTTCGAAACCACTGCCATCAGCTATTTGTTAAAGCCCATTACCAAAGAAAAGGTCACCGGCGCCCTGGGAAAACTGAATACCCTGAAGACCGGCCTGCAAAAGGAATCCCCCGATATATCAATGCAAAAGCTGCTGAGACTTTTGCGCCAGCCGTATAAGAGCACTATCCTGGTCAGCCTGCGCGAAAAGATCATTCCCGTACAGACCGAAGACATAGCGTATTTCTACATGGAGCAAACCGTAGTCGAAGTCGGAACCACGCGCAACCAAAAGTATTTTATGACCAGCAGCCTCGACGAAATAGAAAAGATGACTGACCCCGGGCTGTTCTTCCGGGCCAACCGGCAATTCCTCATCAACAGAAATGCCGTCGAAAATGCCGAACGTTTCTTTTCCAGGAAACTGGTCATCAAATTAAAAGTGGACACGCCGGAAACCATCGTCGTCAGCAAGGCAAAAGCCTCCGAATTCCTGCATTGGCTGAGCAACCTTCAATAAAAACTTTCCCTCACCGATGTCCGGGAGATAATGGATAATTGACCGGGACTATTTAGCAGAGGCGCCGGGATTTACAGAGGTAACACGCTCAAAATGTTTTCGGATGGTCGTATCAAGGATGGGCAGTTTATTAAAATAGGGGTTCCGGCGAAGATCCATCAGGATGCGAAAGGCCTTGTCGTTTTGGTTATTGTACTGCAATGCCACTGCATAATTTATCTCGGCAAACGGGCTAGGGTAGAATCTTAAGAGCACCTCATAATATTTGCAGATGGCTTCCCAATCAGTATCTTCAAATTTGCGTGCAGCGCAGTGCACACAGGCGATGGCTGCTTCAAGGTGGTAGGGTGAAAAGATAGAATCTTCGGATTCGGTTAATAAAAAGCAGGCCAGTTGTATCAATGATTGGTCCCAGAGCGTTCGGTCCTGGTACTCCAATTCAATGGCATTACCTTGCGCGTCAAAGCGGGCATTGAACCGGGCGACATTAAAAAGCATGAGTGCCTGCAGCGCTTTGGTTTCCGGATTGCACAACGGACTGTCAAACAAAAACTTATTGAGCATAAATGCATCTTCGCACATAATTTTTCCCTGGCTTATTTTTTCGCCCGATTGCTTGTAGCCTTCATTAAATATGAGGTAGATCACCTTGTGCATGACCGAAAGCCGCTCCACGGCATAACCATAAAGCCCGGCGGATAAAATCAATGACTCGTTCTTTATTTTTTGCCTTGCCCGGTAAAGCATTTTTTCAATAGCATCCGGTTCTGCCCCAAACTGCAGGGCAATATTTTCAACCTTGAGATTGGCGACATATTTAAGCGCCAGCACTATCTGCGTTTTTGGCGCCAGATTGGGATGACAGCAAGCCATCAGCATCCGCAATTGTGCATCTTTGAAGCCATCCTCTGAAATCTCGTCCGCGGCTACAGACGCCGTTTTGGCCAGGGATAAATCTGTAGTTTTAGAAATTTTTTTAAGCAGGTTGATGGATTTGTTCTTGCAGGTCTGATAGAGCCATCCGGAAGGGTTTTCGGGCATGCCCGTCTTTGGCCAGTGTAATGCAGCCGCTGTAAAAGTTTCCTGTACAATATCTTCTGCGCAATCAATAGGCAAGTCCCGGAAACGCTGCAAGATCAGCGAGATGAGCTGACCGAACCTTTCTTTATAAAGAATTTCTATACGCTTCTCAAATTCATTCATTATTCACACTGTATATGGTGGCAATCGGGCGGACCTCTCTCACAGCCAGGCCTCTTTGCACCAGCGGGCAGGTCTGGGCAATGGCGGCAGCCTGTTCAATATTTTCTGCCCAGATAATTTCATAACCCGAAATCCCTTCGCGAGCCTCGATAAAGGGGCCATCGGAAAGAATTTGGTCCTTGCTTACATATCTGCCTCTTGTATGCAGGGGTTCCCCCCTGATATAGTTGCCGGCTTTGATTAAGGAATCAACCCACGCGAGCATCATGGGTATGTTAGCAAATCGTTCTTCATCGGTCATTTTGCGCATCTTAGCCAAATCCTCCCTTACAATCAGCATAAATTTTTCCATACCTTGAAAAGACAACATCCCCTCCAAAAACCGGACATTAGACGAAAATAAAAAATTTATACCAATGATCGCATTTTGCATGAAATTATCTAACGATTTATAAATCAAAGTGTTGTGTTTTATTCTGTCAGCAATGCTTCCTGAGTTAAAACGCATTTCCATCCCCCATTCTTCCAGAGCAAAACATCCGTTTGGCGCATTTTTATGTCGTCATAGGTTTTGCCTCCGAGCTGACCTGACAGCCTGACCTTTGATGTCACCAGCGCAATATCTCCGTATAAGCGAACCCTGGGTTCTGAAAGCTCCATTTTCGTCAGCGTCCGGTATCCGGTCCTTATTCCGGTGGGAAAGACTCCGGATCCCTCGTATACTCCTCCGTTACTGGGGATGACGGCCCACTCCTTGTCCAGCAAGCGGTAAATTCCGAGCGTGTCATTATTCTGCAGCGCGCTTGCTAATTGCTGGTCCGCCGCAAAGGCATTTTCCGCCGTCGGGCCGGTCGAAAACTTTGGGTTACCGGCAGCCCTGAACATCCCCACGAGTGCGAGAAGCAAACCTGCGATGATGAGTATGAGCAGGCGATTTACATTTAATGTCATAATTTTAATTTTTTATAAATATAACAGCGGAATAAAATATCCCGCCGACAGATTATTTAACAGGTTGAATATTGCTGGTAAGATGCAGACTCCCCTGGCAGGATTCACTTTTTTCCCAGGACCTCCAGGAGGAATCTTTGCTTGAAGCGCCGGCTCAGCGGGATTCGAACCTCGCCGACGGAGACCGAATCACCGTCAATCTGCCGGATATGCGGCCTGGCAACGATAAAAGATTTATGTGTCTGCAGAAATCCCTGCGGCGGTAGTTGCTTTTCCATCCCTTTCAGCGTTTGATAGACCAGATATTTTTTTTGCCGGGTATGTACGATCACATAGTTGTTAGCCGCTTCCAGATATAATATCTCGTCATACCCGATCCTTTCAAACCTTCCGTTGCTTTTTATATAGAGATAGCCCGCGGGGCCGGTCTGGCTGCCGGCATTGTTCCGCAGGACCCACCATTCCAGCGCTTTTTCACAGGCGAGCCGCAGCCGCCCGGGTGAAACGGGTTTCAATAAATAATCGATCACTCCGTGCTCGTACCCGTGCAGGGCATATTGCGGATAGGCGGTGACGAGTATGACCATTGGCTTGACATCGAGGCCCGACAGGAACTCCAATCCATTTGTCCAGGGCATTTCGACATCCAGGAAGAGAAGGTCCGTCGGGGTCGTTTTCAAAAGCTCCCTGGCCTGTTCCGCATCTCCCGCCATACCCACAACATTAAAGATCCCCAGTGCCATAAGGTCTTCCTTAAGACCATTCCTTGCCGGTGGTTCATCGTCTATAATTATACAGTTCGGCTTCATATCGCGAGGGTAAGCGTTATCTCGAAATGGTTCCCGTTTTCCGCGGTCGACAAGGTAAAGCGATCGCGGCACAACAACTCCAGTCTTTTCCGTGTATTAGCCAGCCCAATGCCACTGCACTCACTCTTTTTGGCCGGGTCATAGCTATTCAGCGCCTGGAACTGAAAGCGACCCTCTTCCAGGCTGCAAGTCAGCGCTATGAAATTATCCCGGTCCTGGAAACGGGAAACGTGCTTAAAGCAGTTCTCTACCAGGGGCGCCAATACATGCGGAGGAATGGCAAAACCGGTCATCGCCCCAAAACCGGAACAGCTAACCCTGACCAGGTCTCCTGACCTTTCCCTTTGAAGACCCACATAGTTCTCAATAAAACAGATCTCTTTTTCAATTTTCACCACAGCCTCATTGCATTCATATAACTGGTACCTGAGCAGGGCCGAGAATTGCTCCGTGAGTGTCCGGGCGGCTCCGTTTGACCGGTCAATTTTATAATAGATGGCATTGAGGGCATTAAAGATGAAATGCGGATTGATCTGGTTCTTCAGGATTTCCAGANNGCGCGAAACCGCCCAGAACGACAAAAAAGATCTTCAGGTAAGATCCGGCAACGAGATTGGACCAGAACCAATAAAAGAATACTTCCTTGTACTTGGCTATATTGACATGATATTCCAATAGGTTACTGCCTGCAATGATGCGCAGCTGGACAAGGATATTCGCCGTTCCTCCCAAAAAAACGATCAGGCCCAGCCCCAGTCCGAAGCGCCCATATTGCGACAGGTAGAACCAGCGGGGTATCAGCCATTCCACCGTGCATAGCAGCGCCGCAACATCCATGAAAGTCTCGAAGATGGAAGAAGGCAATGCCTTGCCCGCATTATGAGTCCATCCCAGCTTGATGAGGAACGAACATAGCAAAAAGCCTATCGTGAACAGGATATAGTAGCGAAGACGACGTGACATAACGATACCCGGCAAATATGGCTTAATATACCTCAAAAAAACAGGAGTATACCCCAACTTTCCACGTGCGGGCGGCTTTTGAGGGTAAGAGGTATTACAGATACATATTAAAAGTTTTTAATTTATCCGTAACTTGTGTTCAGACTGTTCTATTTCCCCCCAAAAATACATTTCATGAAATTGCAAACGTATGATGTTGTTATTTGCGGAGGAGGCCTGGCCGGCATGTGTGTTGCAAGACAATTGAAATTGGAAAACAGTGCTATCAGTGTTTTAATACTCGAGAAAAATCGGTTTCCGGTAAGGGAAGCAGCGCACAAGGTGGGTGAATCCACTGTGGAAATTGCTGGGTTCTATTTCAGAGAAACTTTACAGCTTAAGCAATATTTCAAGAATGAACAACTTATAAAATGCGGACTGCGATATTTCTTCAAGGAAGAATCTGACGATTTTGCAAACTACCCTGAAATAGGTCTTTCCGAATATGCATCCATTGATTCTTATCAGTTAGACCGGGGAAAGCTTGAGAATGATCTTTATTTTCTGAATAAGCAAATCGGTATTTCCATAAAGGATGATGTTTCTGTATACGATATAATTTTGAACGAGGGGAACACCAATCATGAAATTTTGTACACTGAAAGGGCCAACGATATGGCTGAACAATCCGTCTCATGCAAATGGGTTATAGACGCATCTGGAAGAAGGTCCATTTTGCAAAAAAAGCTCGGGCTAAGACGGAAGCTGAATAGCAATTGCAGCTCCGTATGGTTCAGGGTAAAAGGTAGATTGGATGTGAGTGATTTTGTTCCGGACGACAATGTCATATGGCACCAAAGGGTCCCCCACAAAATCCGATATTATTCGACGACTCATTTAATGGGTAACGGATATTGGATTTGGCTTATTCCTCTTATAAACGGTAACACCAGCGTTGGAATAGTGGTCGATGAAAGCCTGCACGACTATACCGAGTTCAATACCATTGAAAAAGCGCTGCAATGGATCCGGGAAGAATCTCCTTTTGTAGCTGCAGGGATCGAAAGCCGTGAAATAATGGATTTCCTGGGTCTAAGAAATTATAGTTATTCGTCTAAACAGGTATTTTCTGAAAACCGATGGGCATGTACTGGCGAAGCCGCATTGTTTCCAGATCCATTTTATTCTCCCGGCTCAAACCTCATTGGCTATTCAAATTCCATTATTACGCAATTGATATCAAATTATTTATCCAGCGGAGAAATTGATAAAGACAGAATTGAGTTTTATAATCAGTTTATCATTTTTCAAAATGATTGGTTGGTTGGCGATATTCAATCAGCTTACCCATATTTCGGTAATTCACAGGTGGAATCACTACGTTATATTTGGGACATTGTCGTCGGTTGGGCCATAGCCGCCCCACAGATGTTCAACTCCATTTATCTGGATGAACAAAAGACAGGACAAATTCAAAATATATTGTTCTCTTTTTACAATTTGGCTTTCAAAGTCAGACAGCTATTTTCAGATTGGTCTAAGTTATCAAAAGGGACGTTTTCGTTTCAATTTATCGATTATTTGAAAATACCGTTTATAAAGGAACTATATGACCGGTGCCTTCAAAAGGAGAAAACGAATGAGCAAATAATTGAAGACTATACTTTTTCCGTTGGAAGGATTGAAGAGTTTGTTCAAGTCTTGTTTTACATCATTCTCGAAGATTGTATGCCTGAAGAGTTGGACAAAATAAAGGCTCCCTTTTGGATCCATCCCCCTGCCGTCAGTCTTTCTGTGGATCATTGGGAAAGGGACGGCTTATTTGTCCCAAAAGACCCCCCCAGGGATTTTTCGGATATAAATCGGCAGATTAGATCCTTGTATACTTTTCATAATAAAAAAAACGAACCCGCACTCCTTAAGCTAAGCAGTTCCGGCGAAGTTCTGAGCTAGTTCGGACCAGGTGCGGAAAACAAATGCGGTAACACAATTCAACCCATTAAACTGTGAAACTATGTTATTTCAGGTGGGCCGGAAATAAGGGAGCTTACAGAACGTTCCGAAGTATATTTTATAATCCGCGTTAACCATTTGCAAATAGATACTTAGAGCAGAATATGATACTATATTTCGCTTTAAGTGTTTTTTTAACTATACTTGCAGCAGATTATATCTTTGACCATGGAATTACTCGGCGAAGAGTTGGCAAAACCTTTCTGATACGTCAGGTCTATCAAAAACAGATTGCTTTTCAAATGACCGGCATTGCTAGCGCCAATACCCCCCAGCAATTAGCCAATTTTTTTTCTGTTCTAAAAGAGGTGGATGCCAGCATCGTTCAGGATTTCCTACCAAAGAATTGGTTCGATGCATTTGGCCTGCTCAAAAGTTACCTGCAAAAATTGAAGGCTCCCAAAAAGGTGATCTTCTTCGACGAACTGCCCTGGATAGATACCCCTCGTTCGAATTTTCTCTCTGCTTTGGAACATTTCTGGAATGCCTGGGCTTCCGCAAGGCCCGACATTATTCTTGTAGTCTGTGGGTCAGCTGCATCATGGATGATCAGCAAATTGATAAATAACAGAGGCGGATTATATAATCGTGTCACTCAAAGAATCCGTTTATTACCTTTTACGCTCCACGAAACAGAAAACTTTTTTCTTAACAAACAAATCAAACTGGACCGCTACCAAATTCTTCAACTATATATGGCTTTCGGTGGAATACCTTTTTACCTGAGCGAAATCAGAGCGGGGAGAAGTGCATTTCAGGAAATAGACCGTCTGGCGTTCTCCAAAAATGGAATGCTGGTTGCAGAATACGAAAACCTATATCGTTCTTTATTTAATCATCCAGAGCGCCACATCACGATTATTGAAACGCTTGCCAAAAAAAATAAAGGACTTAGCCGGGAAGAAATTGTAACAATGAGCGCCATTAATAATGGAGGTGGCCTGACAACTGTGCTTCGGGAGTTAGAGGAAAGCGGATTTATAAGCAGAAGTTATCCTTATGGTAAAAAGATCAGAGACAGCATTTATAGGCTAACCGATCAGTATTCATTATTTTACCTGAAATTCATTAAAGACCAAAAGCAATCCGGATCCGGATCCTGGTTGAACCGGATTGACAACCCGGTTTGGCGTGCCTGGAGCGGCTATGCGTACGAAAATATATGCCTTCAACACATTGATGCCCTAAAAAGGACGCTGGGCATCAGCGGCGTGTATACAGAAGAATCTTCCTGGCTCGATAAAGACCGCAGCGTTCAGATCGATTTGTTAATCGATAGGAGGGACCATGTAATCAATCTTTGTGAGGTGAAATTTACTCAGAAACCTTTCAGCCTTACCAAAGCTTACAAGGAAGAGCTTGAAACAAAATTATTCACCTTTAAAGAAGAAACACAAACACGAAAGAGTGTTTTTCCCACTCTCATAACAACCTATGGCCTAAAAGAAAACATCCATTCCCTTGGGTTCATCCAAAATACGATTACAATGGATGGTCTGTTTGAACCTGGCTAAAACAGCGCTTCCGCCAAACACTTCCCTGCCGATAATAGTCTCAGTCATATAGTTGTGGACAAATTTAGTCTCCTGATCGACCTTTCCACTGAATATCATTTTGTGGTTCACCCGATAGTTTTAGGAGAAGGGAGACGGTTGTTTGAAGGTATCAACCTGCAAGAGAAATTACAATTAAAACTTGTTGAGTCGAAGGTTTTCAAGTCGGGGGCTGTTGCGCTTCGGTACTTGAAACAATGAGAGAAAAATACCAAAGTCTCTCTTAAGCCTGTTATTTACTACATTTAGCAGGAATAAAATCCAAAGTCTGCACCTGGATAGCTGCTATGTCATTGGCTGGAGTGATGGCGGTATTGCCGGTTTGCTGCTGGCTATCCGGCATCCGGCGAAGGTAAAGAAGCTGGTTGCGGTCGGCGCCAACCTCTGGCCGGACACTACAGGACTTGTCCCCTATGTGTTCCATCGTATTGAAGAAGAGGTGGCAGCGCTGCGTCTGCAACCGCAGACGCCGGCAACGAAGAACCAGCTGAAGATACTGGAACTTGATCTGAAAGAGCCCCACATGACCCTGGATCAGTTGCATGCTATACAGTGCCCTGTATTTGTGATAGGGGGAGACCATGATGCGATTCCGCCCTTGCATACTTTACAGATCGCGGCGAACATTCCTTCCTCCTATCTTTGGATCATACCCAATTCAGGGCATTCGAGCCCGGTATTCAAGAAAGAATTGTTCAATGAACAGGTACGATATTTTTTAAGCCATCCTTACCGGAAGATCGAGGGTGCTGGAGTGTTTCAGTAACCGCTCTCGGTCGGTGTCAAGACCCGGGTAGGTCGAAGTTTCTGAAGGAAGATGCCTTATCGGGCGAGAGACTTGTCAGCGGCGATATATTCCTTCATGGTTATTTTACCGTTCATAAGCTGGATATAAAGCATTTCGCGACCGGTCTTAGATGACTTTATGGCGTCTACCATTTCCTTGTCGAAAAACAACTGTTTAATCAGGGCTTTCATGGTTTGATTTTCTTTTGTTAATACAAAGGTATGACCACGACATTAATATGAATAGACAAGTTAAGGGGTTCGCCATCATCTCAAACGGCTCAAATATGTCTATAAATGTTTAACAACTAACCATTTATGCCTTTTGAATACATGAAGTCTACCGGGTTACGTATCTTGAGCCCAATCATTTGATATGCAGTATAATTCAAATTCCGACACCATAGCTAAATACCTGCGCAGATGGAGGCTCCAGGCCTATTTCCCCTTTGCCGTCTTTGCCATTCTGGGCTTCCTGTATGGAGGCAATATTTATCATGAGAAAGGCGCCGCATCGATGTGGACATACCTGATTGCTTTCGCTGTCCTGGGCACGATAATCGTGAGACCCCTGTTCAGGATCCTTGCATCTTCGAATATTCTCATCGATTCCATCGACCTCTCGAATGAGAATATATCTTTTTCCACCCATGAATTCAGGGTGCTCGGCGGCCTGATTCACGCGAGAGCCCTCCATATCCGGGCCACGAAAGACGAAATTACGGTCAGGCCAGGTTTGAAAAAAAACGATTCGGTAAATAAATACCTGCTGTCTACTTACCGGTTGACTGTCGCCGGTAAGGGATATTTGCTTGCCGAAGGCCTTTTCGATGATTTCGATTCCCTAAAATCGGAACTCGAAACATTCATCGGCCACCCGATCACTTCCATTGCGTCAATGGGATAAAAGGCCCACTATCATCCTGCATCTCGCTATAATTAACAATCCATAATTTTGCCATCCCCCTATTAATAATATCTTTGCATCAGTTTATTCATGAAAAAGGTTTTCGCCACCATATTAGCCGTCGTCTATCTATCCACCTCCATGGGAGCCACTGTCCATTTGCATTACTGCATGGGCAAGCTCTTCTCCTGGAGCCTCACCGACAAGGACAGTAAAAACTGCGGCCAGTGCGGAATGCCCAAAAGCAGCATGGGCGGACATTGCACGTCCTTCAAAGACGGCTGCTGCAAGGACAAACATGCCCACGTACAACTCGACAAAGACCAAAAGACCACGGAAACCGCTTACAGCTTCCTGGCCCTCTCACCGGCCGCGCTCCCGATGGCAGCCGCCACGATTCCCGATATCTATGTAGCCTCCTTTATAGCAGGTTACCCCACCACCAATGCCCCGCCCGAGCCGGATAAATGCCCGCTGTTTATCCGCAACCGTTCTTTCCGAATTTGATTCCTTTCTCCAAAATGTCCGGCATTCCGCCCGGCTCACGGCTTAACAGATAAGCCAACTTTCCACATTTCAACTTATTCATTCACGCGAATAGCGCCATCAAAAGGCTATCCGGATCAATCCAGGCAGACATACGCTTAGCCGTCTAGCATTGCCGACGACCCGCATGCGCCCCATGGCGCCATCAACATCAACCAATGGTCAACAAACTGATCAGTCTCTCTCTCCGCAACCGGCTCATCGTGCTCGCCGCCGCCCTGAGTCTGTTTGTCTGGGGCATCTTCGCCGTCCGGCAAAATCCGATCGACGCCATTCCCGACCTCTCCGAAAACCAGGTCATCGTCTTCACCGAATGGACCGGCCGCAGCCCCCAGGTCATCGAAGACCAGGTCACCTTTCCCCTGGTATCCAACCTGCAAGGCATCCCTAGCGTAAAAAACATCCGGGGCACTTCCATGTTCGGCATGAGCTTCGTCTATGTCATCTTCGACGACAACACCGACACCTATTGGGCCAGGTCCAGGGTCCTGGAACGCCTCAACTATGCCCAACGCCTGTTACCCCAAGACGTCACCCCCACGCTTGGCCCCGACGGCACCGGCGTGGGCCATGTACTATGGTACACCCTCGACGCCCCCGGCATGGACCTCGGCGAACAGCGTGCCCTCCAAGATTGGTATATCAAATTCGGCCTGCAAACCGTCCCCGGCGTTGCCGAAATCGCCTCCTTCGGCGGCTTTGAAAAACAATACCAGCTCGTCGTCGATCCCGTCAAGCTCCAATTCTACAATGTCTCCCTCATGGACGTCATGAACAAAGTGAAGGCCAACAACAACGATGTCGGCGGCCGCAAATTCGAGATCAGCGATATGTCCTACATTATCCGGGGCCTCGGCTATATCAAAAACAAAGAAGACCTGGAGAATATCGCCGTCGCGGGTAACAAGGGCATCCCCGTCCGGGTCAAAGACATCGGCACCGTACAAATGGGCGGGGACCTGCGTCTCGGCATCTTTGACCAAAACGGCGAAGGCGAAGTCGTCGGCGGCATCGTCGTCATGCGCTACGGGGAGAATGCCGACCGGGTCATCAACGCTGTCAGGGAAAAAATGAAGGACGTAGAAAAAGGATTGCCCGAGGGTGTCCACTTCAAAATCGCCTATGACCGCAGCACCCTGATCGAGGCTGCCATAGCCAATATCAAGGGAAAATTAGGCGAAGAAATGCTGGTCGTTTCCCTGGTCGTCATCCTCTTCCTGTTCCACTGGCGCAGCGCCCTTAGTATCATCATCCAAATCCCCATCACCATCGCCATCAGCTTTATCCTGCTCAACGCCTTCGGTCTGTCCTCCAATATCATGTCCCTCACCGGCATCGCCCTGGCCATCGGCGTCATCGTAGACAACGGCATCATCATGTCCGAAAACTCATACCGGAACCTGGCCGAGTGGCAGGCCAGTCATTCACCCAATAAATCATAATCGTATGGCCTCTAAAAATAAAAACTACTACCGCATCCCCCTGGCCGAACGGCTGGCCATCATCGAA
This sequence comes from Chitinophagaceae bacterium, assembly GCA_003167015.1. Taxonomy (GTDB): domain Bacteria; phylum Bacteroidota; class Bacteroidia; order Chitinophagales; family Chitinophagaceae; genus Puia. The sequence goes on from PMUF01000646.1 coordinate 13,181, forward strand.
CGGTCCTGCAAACAGGTCTCGCGCGGCGTCTTCTTTTCCACCGTCATCATCATCACCTCCTTCCTTCCCGTTTTCCTGCTGACAGGCCAGGAAGGCAAGCTATTCCACCCTTTGGCCTATACCAAGACCTTTATCCTGCTCGTAGACGCCTTCCTCGTCGTCACCCTGGCCCCCGTCCTGATTTCCTTTTTTATGCGCGGCCGTTTCCGCGGCGAAAAGACCAACCCCGTCAACCGCGTCCTGGAAAGGCTATACGAACCCCTGATCCGCTGGTGCATCCGTTGGCGAAAAACCACCATCGGCCTCAATGTCCTCGCCCTGGTCATTAGCATCCCCCTTATCCTTGGCCTGGGCCGGGAATTCATGCCGCCCCTCGACGAAGGCTCTCTGCTGTTCATGCCCGTGACCCTCCCGGACGTTTCCAACTCCGAAGTAAAACGAATATTACAGGTGCAGGACAAGATCATTAAGTCCGATCCCGAAGTATTGAACGTCCTGGGCAAGGCTGGCCGCGCCAACACCGCCACCGATAATTCTCCCATCAGCATGATCGAAACCATCGTCCTCCTGAAACCCAAAGCGCAGTGGCGCCCCGGCATCACAAAGGAGGATATTATCAATGAACTCAACAACAAACTCCAAATCCCCGGTGTCACCAACGGCTGGACCCAGCCCATCATCAACCGCATCAACATGCTGTCCACCGGTATCCGTACCGACGTCGGCGTCAAAGTTTACGGGCAGAACCTGGACACCATCTATGCCTTCGCCCAAAAGATAAAAACCGAGTTGCAAGGTGTAGACGGCGTAAAAGATCTATACGTCGAACCCATCACCGGCGGCAAATACATCGACATCAACATCAAACGCGAGGAGATCGCCCGCTACGGACTCAGCATCGACGATATCAACGACGTTATCGAAAGCGCATTAGGGGGTATAAAGCTGACCACCACCATCGAAGGCCGCCAGCGCTTTTCCGTCAACGCACGTTATGGGCAGGATTTCAGGGACAATATAACCGCCCTGCAACGCCTGCCGGTACAGACCACTCAATTCGGCCCCATCCCGCTCAGCGCCGTTGCGGATATCCGGATCACCGAAGGCCCTGCCATGATCAACTCCGAAAATGCCTTATTGCGAGGCACCGTCCTTTTCAACGTCCGTGACCGTGACCTCGCCGGCACCGTACAGGAGTCCCAGGACCGCCTCAACAAAATGCTGACCCATTTACCTAAAGGCTATTTCCTGGAATGGAGCGGCCAGTACGAAAACCTCATCAGCGGCGAAAAAACCCTACAGCTCATCTTACCCATTGTGCTGGTTGTCATCTTCATTTCCATGTACTTCGCCTTCCGCTCCGCCCGAGAAGCCTTTCTGAACTTAATTACCATTCCCTTCGCCCTGATCGGCGGCGTGTTTATGGTGTACTTCTGGGGAGCCAACCTCTCCGTCGCCGTCGCCGTCGGCTTCATCGCCCTGTTCGGCCTGGCCGTAGAAACCGGCATCGTCATGATCATCTACCTCAATGATGCTATGCAGCAACTCATCACGGCCAAAGGCAACTCCAAAGAAACCATCACTCCTGCCGATCTGCGCGAATATGTCGTAGCCGGCGCCGCGAAGCGTTTACGCCCTAAATTGATGACCGTCTGCGTCGCCCTCTTCGGCCTGATCCCGATCCTATGGAGTTCCGGGGTCGGCAGCGACGTCATGAAACCCATCGTCCTGCCTATGATCGGCGGAGTCTTCACCTCATCCATCCACATCTTACTCGTCACCCCCCTCATCTTCCTGATGAGCAAAGAATATGAATTAAGAAAACACGGAAAAATAGATATCCTCGAAGTAAAACATTAATCTATGCAAAAGTCAATCATACTACTTATCATCCTTTTCACCTGGCAGCCCCGCGCCCGTTCCCAATCCACTTTGAAACTGGATGACATACTGTCTGCCATTGCAGCCAATCACCCCTCCGTAAAAATGTACGATGCCGACATCCGGGCCGACGACGAAGCCGCCAAAGGCGCCCGTAGCTGGGAAGCCCCCGAATTAAGCACCGGCCTGTGGATGACACCCTATGACCCCGCCCTGTGGAAAAGGAACACCGATGGCACGAACGGCATGGGTCAGTATATGATCTCTGCCCAGCAAATGATCCCCAATAAAAAAGAACTTGACGCCAACGAAAAGTACCTGCGGGCCGTGTCTGCCGCCGGCAAGGAGTCAAAACAGGCCAACCTCAACGAACTCTATGCCGCCGCCAAAATGAGTTACTACACCTGGCTCATTGCAGCAAAAAAACTGACCGTTCTCGACAACAACGAAAAGCTGCTCCAGTTCATGATCCAAAGCACCGAAATCCGCTACAAGAATAACCTCGGCAAACTCAACGCCTACTACAAAGCCAAAGCAGCCCTGGGCGACATCGAAAACCGGCGCATCCAATTGCAAAACGAGATCACGCAGCAGCAGGTCCGGCTAAATACCTTGATGAACATGGCTGCCGGCAGCGCCTTCACTATCGACACGGCTTACAGCATCAAAAACTACAGCCCTGCCGACAGCAGCTATTTCTTAAATGCCCGCAGTGACATCAAGGCCGTACAACGCAACATCGACCTCGCCTACCTGCAACAGAACCTCGAACGAACCAAACTCAAACCCCAATTCGGCGTCCGTTATGACCATATGTTCGGCTTCGGCGGTTTGCCCATGCAATACTCCCTGATGGCCACCGTCCGCCTCCCCATGGCCGCATGGTCTTCGAAAAGCTCAAAAGCCTATATCGAAAGCCTGAAATGGAAAGAAGAATCGCTCCAGCAGCAAAAACAAGTCCTCATCAATGAAGCAACCGGCCAGATGCAAAGTCTGCTCGCCGCCATCGCCGGCAAAAAGCGACAGGTCGAGCTTTTTGAACATAACATCATCCCGGCCCTCCAAAAAAACTACCAGGTCCTGCAACTCGCCTACGAGCAGAACTCCGGCGAACTATTCGAACTGCTCGACGCCTGGCAAACCCTCGACATGACCCAACTCGAATATTGGCAGCAAGTGCAGGACCTGCTCACTTTACAAACCGAAATGGACAAAACACTCCAACAAAATTAAAGCCATGCTAAAAAGAAACCCGCACCTCACCCCCTATTTATGGATCGTGCTTATCAACTTGACCTTGTTTGGAATAGCTTGTAACCACCATCCCGCAGACACCGCCGAGGCAAAAAACACCAGCCTCGACCTCCATACCCTGCTAAAACCCACCAACAGCGCCGTTGTCTCCGGCATTCCCGTTACCACCCTGCAATCCGCCAACCAATCCCTATCCATCGACGCATTAGGCCAGGTAGACTATGACACCCGCCGGGTGCAAACCATCGCCGCCCGGTTCTCAGGCAGGATCGAAAAACTCTACGTAAAATATCGCTACCAGCACGTCCATATCGGCGACAAGATCATGGACATCTACAGCCCAGAACTCGTCACCGCCCAGCAGGACCTTTTATTCGTCCTGCACAACGATCCCGGCAATACCGCACTCCTCGATGCCGCAAAAACAAAACTCCAATTACTCGGTATGGACAACCAGCAATTACAAGAGGTCATCCGATCTGGCAAACCCCTCTACAAAGTCACCGTATACACCCATTACACCGGCCATATTCATGAAGCCGGCAGCATGACCAGGCCAACCGGCAACGACGCCTCAAACGACATGGGCGAACTACCCCTCAAAGAAGGCATGTACGTCCAAAAAGGCCAAACCCTTTTCCAGTTATACAACACTGATCAAAGCTGGATCATCCTTCATCTTTACCCCGGCCATGCCTCACTGGTAAAGGTCGGCACCCATGTCACCATTACCCCCGAGACGGCTCCTGATAAACCTTTCGCCGCCACCATCAACTATATCGAACCCTTTTACCACCAGGACAGCAAAACCCTCACTGCCAGGGTCTATTTTGATAATATGCGCAGCATGCTCCCCATCGGCAGCCAGGTCAAAGCCACCATTCAGGGAGCCACCGGCTCGGCCACCTGGCTCCCCAGGGAAGCCGTCCTCTCCCTCGGCCTGCACCAGGTCGTCCTCAAACGGCAAAACGGCCTCTTCCAGGTAGCCGCCGTGCAAACCGGCATCATCACGGACAGCCTTATCCAGGTCACCGGCGGCCTGACCGCGCAAGACAGTGTCGCCGCCGACGCACAGTATTTAATGGACAGCGAAAGTTTTATAAAAGTCAAACAATAGATATGAAAAAAATATTTGTATCCCTCAGTCCCGTCATCCTCCTGCTCATGCTATTACTCGCCTCGTGCAAGTCAAAAACAAAAAACGCCGCCAAGTCCGACCCCGACGTTTACTACACCTGCTCCATGGATCCCCAGGTCGTAGAATCCAAACCCGGCAAATGCCCCATTTGCCATATGGAACTAACCGCCGTCCGCAAGAGCCAGCAACAGCACACCGATGAAATAAAACTCAGCCCCGAGCAAATACAACTCGGCAATATCCGCGTAGACACCATCCGGCCTACCGGCACCAGCAACGAAACCGTATTGACAGGAACCGTCAACTTCGACCAGTCCGCCCTGCAATCAGTGAGCGCAAGGATCAGCGGCAGAATTGAAAAACTGTACTACAAAAGCATCGGCGATCCCGTTCCCCGGGGTGCCCCCCTTTATGATCTCTATAGCGAAGAATTGAACAATGCCCAGCAGGAATACCTCCTCATCTTAGAAAAACAAAAGGCGCTCGGAAACGCCATCGTCAACTATAACGACCTCGCCCAAAGCGCCAAAAGCAAACTATTGCTTTGGGGCATGTCCAAGCAGCAAGTCGCGGAACTCGCGAACACAGGTAAAGCCGCCTCCACCATCCCCTTTTACAGCAGCGCCGGCGGCACCCTCACCGAGCTCGACGTAAAAGATGGCGACTACATCACAGAAGGCAGCACCCTCGTTAAACTCGCCGACCTTTCCCATGTATGGATCGAAGCCCAGGTCTATACCTCCCAGCTCCCTCAATTCAATCCCGCAGCCACCGTCAACGTCCAATTTCCCGATCTCCCCGGCAAAATCCTCCAGGGCAAAATCACATTCGTCAATCCCGAAGTCAACCCCGACAACCGGGTCAACCTCGTCCGCGTAGACGTCTCCAACAAAGATCATTTACTCCGCCCCGGCATGCCCGCTTACGTCACTTTCAAAGACCCGCAACGAAAAGAATTATCCCTTCCCTCCGACGCCGTCCTTAGAAACGGCAGCATGACCACCATTTGGGTACAGACCGCCCAAAACACCTTCAGAAGCCGGATGGTCCAAACCGGCCAGGAAGGAGACGGTTTTGTTGAAATCAAATCCGGCCTGCAACCGGGAGACGCTGTAGTGACCAGCGGCGCCTATCTGTTACAAAGCGAATATATTTTCAGGAATGGAGCCGACCCCATGGCAGGCATGGATATGGGTAAGATGAAAATGTAATGCCCAATACAATCATTCTTGGAGTTATAAACCAGATTTTATTAAACGTGCTGTTTGCAAAATCATCAATGCTGCCCTTTGTATTTAAATTAATTTTGGCAGAATGCATTTAGTCTACTAATTTAGTGGACTAATAACATCGTTTCAATCGCTGTTATAAATGTTCTAAGCAGTCGTTTGGTGTTGGGGCCGTATGTCTATACGGCCTGTTTTTTCCTAGTCAATGATCGCGTAGCCGAGTGGTGAGGCACGGGTCTGCAAAACCTTCGACGGCGGTTCGATTCCGCCCGCGACCTCTGAAGTATTTTACTTCACATCTTTTCATATGGCAAGCAATCGTTAGACGAGGGCGTATTTCTATACGCCCTCTTTTTTTGTCAATTAATCCATATCTTTTGTAGACTTCTGAATAATGTCGTAATTTCAGTCACAACAATCGGCATACACCATCAGGGAGTACTTTATCAATATGACCTGCCTGCCGATCCGTCCAAACCATATCAGCAAAACGGGGGGCCTTTGCTTTACTTCGGAGGCACGTCTGACGGCGCCCGGGAAGTCTGCGCGAAATATTGCGATATGTTCCTGATGTGGCCTGAGACCGAAGAGATGTTGTATGAAAATATGCAGGACTTAAGTGAGCGGGCGGCTAAGTATGGAAGAAAGATCGATTTTGGACTGCGTGTTCACGTAATCGCCAGGGAAACGGAGTCCGAAGCACGTGCTTATGCAAAAAAGCTGATGTCCAGGTTCGATCCGGTGCAAGGGCTCAAGATCAAAGGCCGGGCCCAGGATTCATGGTCGCTGGGTGTACAACGCCAGAATCTGGTTCGGGAGATGTCGGACAGTGAGGGATATGCAGAACCCAATCTGTGGACAGACATCGGTAAAGCCCGTTCCGGCGCAGGAGGGTGCCTGGTAGGTGATCCGGATCAGATCGTTCATAAACTAAACCGGTATATGGATATGGGTATGAGAGCCTTTATTTTTTCAGGATACCCCTTATTGGACGAGGCCGGTTACTTCGCCCGCTATGTGCTGCCTCATTTGCCCAATATCTCCATGCCGGAATTTCAAGGCCGAAGGCCAAAAGAGAAGCCGGTAACCCCTCTGACCAATCGACCGCTCCGATAGACAACTCTAAACCCTCACTCATTTCTTCGTCGGCTCATAGTAAAGATTTACCACACCATTATCAAAAGTCTTTGTTTGTAAGAGCGTAAGATGAATTCTATCCTTGACGTTTTTAAATAAGGGCAAGCCGCTTCCTAAAATAACCGGATGAACGGTAAGTCGGTATTCATCGATTAAATCGAGGTTCGTTAAGGCTACTATTAAACTTGGGCTGCCGACTAAAATGTTTTTGACCGCTTGTTGCTTGAGCGCTAAAATGTCGCCTTTAATGACTTCCTTTTTCAATATGGTATCGCCCCAATCGACATCTTTCAGCGTTCGGGAAAAAACAATCTTTGAAATGTTATCTATTATTACTGCAAATTCATCCCTTGGTTTGTCACCGCTGGGATTATTTACGAGTAATGGCCAATAGCTTTCCATCAGCTGATAGGTTATTCTTCCGTATAAAAGGGTGCCTGCACTACTTAATAGCTCATTAAAATATCGCATTGTTTCATCACTTGGAATCATTGCCGTGTGATCGCAAAACCCATCAAGGGTCATATTGATGGCTGCAATTAGTTTTCTCATCATTTTATTTTTAATTATCTACTCTCCCAAAAACTCCTCCACCAACCTTGCCGTAATCTCCGCGTACCCCTTCCCCACCCCCGCCTCCGCCGCCCCGATCGACGACCCATGCACCCCCGGCAGGATCACCAGTCTGGCCCCGGGTATCACCCGGGCCATCCTCAGGGTATGCTCGGGCATGATGACATCCCGGTCGGAAGAAATGATCATTGCAGGCGCCTTGATCGACCGAAGATCGTCATCACTCCAGTCTTTAAAGTCGATCATCCGCTGCTTATCCTTTAGGAACATCACTAACAGCTTCGCCGTATCGGGGGTCTCTTTCAGAAAAGCCTCGCGCAATACAGCCGGCATGACATCCAGCGTCGCCTTGGGCATACTTTCAAAAAAGCCCGGCACCAGGCCATCCCGCCGGTAGACCCCCGAGATCGGGACGATCTTACCCACCAGGTCCGGATGCCGGATCGCGATCTGCAAGACCGTGCTGCCGCCATTGCTAAATCCCAGGAAATCAGCCTTGCCGATTTGAAGATACCTGAGCAGCGCGGCGACATCGTCAGCATCTTGCTGGAACGACTCCGGGCTATCCCTGTCGCTGGTCCGGCCATGCGCTTGCAGCTCGACGGCAATGACCCGGCGATGAGCAGCTAAAAGAGGCAACAAATAGTGAAATGATGATTCGATCGTCGACCCGCCCCCGTGAATAAGGACCACAGGTCTCTGACCTCCCCCATGGATCTCATAATACATCCGGATGCCGTTGACCGGTGCATATCCGGAGCTGACCTGGGCATTCGCTGTAGCAACAAGTGCGATGAAAATAACGGCTAAGGATAAAACCCGCATGATTATTTGTTTTTGACCTGGTCGGTTAAATAAAGGTTGAGATTCTCTACAGTCTGCTTCAACCGCTCATTCCCCTTGAACGTCTTCACCATCTGGATGAATTGCTCGGCCGTCTCGAACAGCGAATGCCAGTTCATCAGGGTTTTCGGACCACGGGCCTCAAACTCGATCGTAGTCGTGAAGGTCGGTTCGGTCACATGCTCATATACGATCCGCTTCAAGGGGACCACTTCCCTGAATACGGCCCGACTGACAAAGTCCGTCCCGTCCGGCCCATGCATCACCA
>PMUF01000523.1 GCA_003167015.1 Chitinophagaceae bacterium
GGAAAGTCAAAGACAATGAGGTGCTGCGGGCCGATAATGAGCTGAAGGAGGCGCTGATCAAACGGAAAACCACTTTTATCTGGTTGGTCGTCATTGCGCTGGGGTTCACCCTTGTCCTTTGTCTGAACATTTATAACCGATTGTATGCGAAGAAAAGGGCAAACCGTCAACTGGAGGCGCTCAACCTGACCGTGACCGAGCAGAATACCAAGCTGGCGTTGTTGAATGAGAGGCTGGAGACGGCAAACCGGGAAAAGGATAAATTGTTCTCGATCATATCGCATGAATTGCGCAATCCGCTGTACTGGTTTCAGAACCTGTCGGAGGTGTTGAGCAAGAAGTTCCGGGAGATGCCCGCTGACAAGGTGCAGAAGAGTCTTTCGGCGTTGGATGAGTCGGCCAAGAATGCGTTTCATTTAATGGACAACCTATTGCAATGGGCGCGGTCCAAGCTCAATCGAATCCATCCGAAAATGGGGGAGTGTGCGTTAGGTGCGCTGGTGGCCGATACGGCGGAGATGTATCAGACGATCATGCAGTACAAGGAGATCGAGTTCACCAATCTTATTCCTTCCGATTGTCTTGTTTATGCGGATGCCGATCTGTTGGGGTGTGTGATCCGCAATCTGCTTTCCAATGCTATCAAGTATACTTCGGCTGGGGGGGCCATTGGGGTTTCTTGTCGTGCGGACTCGGACTTTGTCACGGTAGAGGTTCGGGATTCGGGCACCGGGATCCTGCAAAAGGAGAGTGTCTTTTCCGATGTGGTTGTGTCGGCGGCGGGTTTGATGCAGGAGAAGGGGAGTGGGATCGGGCTGAAGTTGTGCAAGGATTTTGTTGAAGTAAACGGGGGGAAGATCTGGGCGGAGAGTGAGGCGGGGGTGGGGACNNAGGGTAGAGGAGCGAATTGAAATCACTGCGGCAAATGCGCACTGATACTGCATTCCTTGTCATTTGCGGGATTTTTGTTATATTTCTTTTCGAATGTCCCGAGGTCTACACCATCTGCATGAGAAATTGTTGCTGGAATCGCTGAAGGCGGATAGCCAGCAAGCTTTTGACGAGATCTACCGTCGTCATGCCCGTGACCTGTTTGTGCGGGCCTACCATAAGACGGGCGTCAAAGAGATCAGTGAGGACATTATCCAGGATATTTTTACCAGTTTGTGGATGAAGCGGGCACAGATCGAGGTCAGGCAATCGCTGGGCGCCTATCTGCATGGGGCATTGGATAATCAGATCGTCGACTATTACCGGAAAGCCTGCACGAGGCTGAAACATCTTGATCAACTGATCGAGCTATTCGATCAACCCGAGGCATCGCCTATCGACAAGCTGGCCTACAAGGAACAGGAATCTGCCTTACATCATTATATTGCCGGTTTGTCACGCAGCGTGCGGGATATCTTTATATTAAGCCGCTATGAGCAGCTTTCATCCGATGAGATCTCCCGCCGGCTCAACATGTCCAACCAGACCGTGCGCAACCAGATCAGCAAGGCGCTTAAGATACTTCGGGAGAAGATGACTCCGCCGGAACTACCCGGCGCGGGTCCCGCCAAAAAATAATTTTGCCATCGCATGGTACATTCCCCCCATTTAGCCGACAATCCATTCAGATGAATATCGATGAAATACGTGCTTTGCTGGATAGATACCAGAAGGGCAACTGTACGGACGAGGAAAGAAAGGCCATCGAAGCGTGGTATGACGCTCTGCAATTGGGTGAGCAGCATCCTTTGCGAGAACTTGACGTGGAGGCCAGCCTAGCCAGGGTACGTGGTAAGTTGGGGGGTGTGATCGGGGAGGCGGGGAGCCTGACTTATGAGAGGAGAGTGGGTAACCGCCGGATCTGGCGGATCGGTGCTGCAGCGGCCATCGCCCTCTTTGCGATTGGGTCTATTTGGTGGTTCCGTGCTTTGCGCCGGGAAGGAGCCGGTGAGTCTGCGGCGGATAGCAGCATTACGATCAGTACTGGCCGGGGTGAGACGCGGCAGGTGATCCTGCCGGATGGGTCGACGTTATTATTGAATGCGGCGACGGTGTTCCGGTATCCGGAGCATTTTGGGCGGGCTGACCGAACCGTCAACCTGTTGAAGGGAGAAGTGTTTTTGCAGGTGGCGGCGCAGCCGGGTGCTCCTTTTGTGGTGGTGGCCGGGAAGTACCGGACAAAGGTGCTGGGGACTTCTTTTGATATCCGTGCCTACGATAAGGTGCAACCGCTGCGGATTGCGGTGCTTAGCGGAAAGGTATGCGTTTCGGAAGAAGGGAGGCCCGGGGTGGTATTGGAAAAGGGCATGTTGCTGCGCGGGGATGGGGGAACGGATAATTTCGACAATGATTACGATGTGGCTGCGTGGAAGGAAGGGGCGTTCTATTTTAAAGATGCTTCCTTTGAGGAGATTGCTTTCGAGATTGGCAACAGGTATAATATCGGGTTGGTCAATAAGAGTAAAAAGCAATTGTGGAGCTATACGGGGTTGTTCCGGAGCGAGAGTTTACAGGAAGTTATCGAGACGATCTGCCAGACGGAGAACCTGGGTTATGTCTTCAGCGACAATGCAATCCTGATCGTCGATAAATAAACAACGGGGCTTATCATTCACCAAAATTTACTACTGCTTATGCGTAAACTACTACCTGCGCAGACCAGGCGAGGTATGGGCGTTATTGGCTGTCTCCTTTTCCTGCTCGTCCTACAGGCCATCGGGCAGGAGAAAAAAGCAGGCGATGGCTCGCTGCACCTTATTCTGCACAATCAACCGGTAAAAGAGGCCCTGCACCAGATCGAGAAGCAGGCCGGAGTCACCTTTCATTTTGATAAGACACGGATCGATATGACCAGGATGGTGAGCCTGGACCTTGAAAGGGCCACACTGGACGAGGTGCTGGCCGTTCTTGCCAAACAAACCGGCTACCAGTTCCGGCAAAGGGGGGATAAGATCCTGATCGTCGGGGCGGGTGAAGCTTTGCCGCCGCTGGAAGAAGAGTCTGCTGTCCTGCTGAAGGGCAAGGTGACGGATGATAAAGATCAGCCGATCCAGGGGGTGAGCATTGTCGTGAAGGGGACGACCACCGGTACGCAAACGGATGTGAATGGAGCGTTTTCGATCAAGGCGGCGCACGGCAATGTGCTGGTAGCTTCATTTATAGGATACGAGACCAAGGAGACGGCCGTGGGCGCCGGGACTTCCGTCGTCATCAGCCTGGAGCAGAGTAGAAAGGCCCTGGGCGAGGTAGTGGTCACGGCGCTGGGTATCCAGCGTCAATCCAGGGAGCTGGGTTATTCCACGGCCAAGGTCAGCTCGGCGGTCATCAACGAGGCGAAGCCGGTGAACCTGGTCACGGGTCTTTCCGGCAAGGTGTCGGGGCTCCAGATCAATGTAGATGACAACAGCATGGACCCCACCACGCGAATCGTGCTTCGGGGCAACCGGTCTTTCCTGGGGAATAACCAGGCGCTTCTGATTGTCGACGGTGTCGAGGTGGATCTAAGCTATATCAATTATATCAACCCCAACGATGTAGACAATGTCACCGTCCTGAAGGGGGCGAATGCCGCGGCGCTGTATGGTTCGGACGCTTCCAATGGGGTGCTGATCATCACGACGAAGAAGGGTGTCAAGGGGAAGCCTACGATCACGGTCAGCAGCACTTTTACGCAGGACAAGGTGGCGTATCTGCCCGAGCTGCAAAATTCTTACGGGCCACATGCCGGGGAGTACACGCAAGGATATGCTTTGTTCACCAACTACCTGGGGCAGCGGTCCTATATTCCCTTTGAGCAGCAGGCGCAGGGGCCGCCTTTCAACGGAGATTCGGTGCTGATAGGTTTTCCGCAGGCAGACGGGGAGGTGCTGAGAGGCATTTACCAGGCGTATCCGAATGCGAAATACGATTTTTTCAATAAGGGGAATACCTGGCAAAACGATGTCTCTTATTCCGGGGCGGATGACAAGGGTAGTTATTTTGTCAGTTTCCAGGATGTGAAGACCAATGGCACGGTGCCCAACGACATGTCCCGCCGGACCGGGATGCGGTTTAACGGCAGCCGTAATTACGGCGTTTTCAGCTCTACGGTCGGGCTGGCCTATAGCCAGTTCAACGTTGACGAGGATGGGGACTTCAACGACACTTATACGTCGCTGCTGGGTTTTCCGCCGAATATCAATGTCCCGGCGTATAGTAATACGGCTACGAACTTCAATGCGTCCATCAATGGGTTCCCTATTCCCTGGTCACTGAATCCTTATTGGTATGTCAATAATGTCCGGGAGAAATACCGGGACGACAATCTTACCGGCAATATCGATTTTAACCTTAAGATCAGGCCATGGCTGAATGCTTTGTACCGGGTGGGGGCTTCGCTGTTCATTCAGAATGGTTCGACGACGACGGCCGACAAGACGTATTCCAATGATGCGATCCTGTTTAGCAACAGCAGCTTTAGCAGCAATAACTATATCGCTTATCCGCCGGCCTTGGGTAGTGTGGCCAACAATTTCGATGAGCGGTCCCGATTGTATACGACGGCGTTGCTGACGGCGGATAATAAGGTACATGACTTTACGAGTAAGGCCATCCTGGGGTTTACCACGAATGACAGTTATGAGCGGAATTCCACCCAAAGCAGCTATAGCCTTGCTTTCTCTGGTTTTTACAATATCAGCAGCGGGACGCAGTCGCCTTCGCTGGGCGATGTCGTGACAGATGTCCGGACGGCGGGGATATTTGCCGACTGGACGGTGGGATTTAAGGATTGGCTGTTTTTGCATGGGTCGGTGCGGCGGGATGAAAGCTCTTTGTTAGCGCAACAGTTTCGGATCTATTATTATCCGGGCGTGGATGTCTCTTTTGTAGCGACGGATGCCATCAAGGCTTTGCGGGATAATAAGATCCTGTCCTATGCTAAATTGCGGGCGAGTGTGACCAAGGTGGGGAATGTCAATATTCCGCCCTATTCGCTGCAAAATACTTTCGTACCGGCGGGCGCCGATGGCTACAATCTGTTTCCCTTCACGACTTCCGGGGTGACGAGCTATTCGATCAATACGACGAGCTACAATCCCCTATTAAAGCCTGAGTTCACGCTGTCCAAGGAAGTAGGCGCGGAGCTGGGTTTCCTGAATGGCAGGATCAATTTGCAGCTGGCTTATTTTGACGAGCATACTTCCAACCAGACAGTCCCCATCGGCGTCACCCCGGTTACCGGCTACCAAACGCAGTACATCAATGTCGGCGAGATGCTCAACCAGGGAATAGAGGTCGATCTGAACCTGACGCCGCTGATCAAGCTGGCGAATGGGTTGAAAGTGAATGTGGGGGTCAATTTCAGCTATCTGAATAATAAGGTGCTGAGCTTGCTGCCGGGCACGACGCAGCTGAATATTGGCGGGGCGGCCGGTAACAAGGGATTGGTTGGGAATGACTATGCGATTGTCGGGATGGCTTTTCCTTATTTGCAGGTACAGGATTGGGTGCGGGATCCGCAAGGGCAGGTCGTGGTAGATGCCGTCACCGGTTTGCCGTCGCAAGATCCCAATCCACGGGCGGTAGGGCAGCTGAATCCCAAATACCGGCTGGGGCTAAACAGCTCGGTGGTATATAAGGGGTTCACTTTATCGGCAGTGGCGGAGTTCAGGGCGGGGAATGTCCTTTTCAACAATCTACCCTACCTGGATGAGTTCGGGTTGTCGCCGCGGTCGGTAGCCAGTGGCAACCAGCGATTCGTCTATCCCAATTCGGTGATACAGGTGGGGCCAGGCAAGTATGTGCCTAATACGAATGTCACGGTCGATGATTATTTTCAGTTCTGGGGGCAGAATGGGTATGCGTATCTGCCGCCGGCGATGTTTGTTTGCAGCGGAGATTTCTGGAAGATCCGGGAATTGGCGTTGAGCTATGACCTGCCGCAGTCTTTGGTACAGAAAGCGAAGGTGTTTAAGAAGGCCACCATCGGGATAGTCGGGCGCAATCTTTTTATCTGGCGGCCCAAGGATAATCAGTGGACCGATCCGGAGTTCAGCGAGGACAATTCCAATGCGGTCGGGCAGACCTCTACGTACCAGGCCCCGCCGGTAAAGAGCTATGGCGCCAACCTGACGTTTGTATTTTAAGGAATTTGAAAATGTTATCTACCATGACAAGACAAATGAAGCTTATTATCGTCGTGTTCGCCGTTTTGCTGGGTGGCTGCGGCAAGCACTATTTCGATATCAACAATACGAATCCCAACCAGGTCACCAATCTGCCGCCCATGACTTTGATGGCGGGGGTGCTGAATCAGACGGCTTCGATCGTCACCACTGATTTTCCATTCCTGGGTTGCTACCAGGGATACTGGACGATCACGCAGGGATTCAGTGATATTACCGACTATGCTAATTACAATTACAGCACCAATTTCGGGCAGAATATCTGGACCGATCTATACCTCAACCTGGGTAATATTAAATACATCGAGACAGCGGCCGGCACGGACAGTACGCTGGTCTTGTTCGGGGCGATGGCCAAGATGCTGGAGGCGTTGCACTACCAGATGCTCGTGGATATTTACAATGATGTGCCTTACAAGGAGGCTTCGAATCCGTTGATCCTGTACCCAAAATATGATTCCGCGCAGCTCATTTATACGGATATCATCCTTAAAATCGATACGGCCATCGCGATGATCAATACGGCATCGCCCACCGTAGCTGTTCAGCCCGATGTGACCAATGATATCATGTTTGGGGGTAATATGACACTCTGGAAACAGTTTGGTAATACGCTGAAATTGCGCATCCTTTTGCATCAGTCCCAGCTTACCGCGCAGCAATCATATATTCAGACGGCGCTGCAGAACATAGTGGCTGAAGGCGATGGTTTTTTGCCTCAGGGGCAGAATGCGTGGGTTAATCCTGGGTATTCGCAGAACAATAATCAGCAGAATCCTTTTTATGCGGCTTTCGGGTTTACGACTACCGGGGGGACTGCGGGCAATTATACCGCTTTCAAGGCGCAGAATTATGCGATCAATTTTTATACGAATACGAATGATGTGCGGCTCGGGTATGATTATTCACCGCTGGCCGGTTATGGGGTGACTCCGTATGAGTATCTGGGAGGGCCCTTTGGGACGATTGGTTTGCCTTCGCCGTCTTCTGCCTCTTCGATCGGCGCGTATATTCCGGCGAGCGGGAATGTTCCGGCAGGTCCGCAGGTGGGGTTGTTGCAGGGAGATGGTCAGCCTTGTCCGATCATGACGGCAACGGAAAGTCTTTTTTTGCAGGCGGAGGCTGCTGAGCGCGGCTGGATCACCGGTGATCCGCAGACCTTGTATCAACAGGCTATTACGGCATCCTATGAATATCTGCTGGTCACGAGCGCGGATTCTGCCGCGAATGCGTATTATTCTTAGGCTATCGCCAATGTGGGGTGGACCGCTTCGACAAATCAACTGCAGGCGATCATCGTGCAGAAATGGGCTGCGTTGAACGGGCTCGATCTGTTAGAGGTTTGGTGTGATTACCGGCGGCTGCATTATCCTTCGGATATTCCGTTGAGCAATTCGCCGTATGTGGTTGCGCAGACGCCGCCGGTCCGGCTGCTGTATCCTACGGTCGAGTATCAGACCAACCAGGCGAATGTGCAGGCTTTGGGTACGATTAATCAGTTTACTTCCAAAATTTTTTGGATGCCTTAATTTTTTTACTATGCGAAAAACTATTTTGTTATCGATGCTGGTTGCGGGTGTAGCGGTCTTTGGGGGGGCTTGTGTGAAGACTGCGCCGGGTTATACCAATTTCTCCGATATCCAGCCGATCATCGAATTATTTACGGGCGGGCCGTCGGTGAATCTCGGGTATGTGGCCACGCAGTCTGCGCCGACGGATTATATCATCGAGGTCAATCTGGCTTCACCCGATTCTGCTTCGAAGCCGATACCCGTGACACTGGCCGTCGATACAGCAGATTTCAACGAGATGAATGACAGCCTTGGGGATATTTATACGCTGCTGCCTGCCAGTTTCTATACGGTCGAGAGCTGGACGGTAACGATTGCAAAGGGACAGCACCTGGCTTCGTTGCATGTCGAAGTCAACAGCAGCCTGCTGGACAGTAACCATCAGTATATTCTGCCGCTTCGCATCACTAATGCTTCGGGGTATACCATCAGCGGTAATTTTGGCAACGGATACTGGCAGATGATTGCGGCTAATCCTTATGTGGGGTTGTATCAATCGGTCGGGTACAAAACGGATGTCGGGGTGATCACGACTATCAATCAGCAAAAATATCTGTATTTCGCCGATCCGAACCCGGCGCTAGGCCTCGGTTATGTCGGGCGCAATACGGTGATCGGGCAGGCCGGTGATGACGTGACCTATATCGATTATGGGATTGCGATGGACCTCACGGTAGACCCGGTATCGGATACTGTCACCGTGACTTCAGACCCCAACCAGGGGGCTCGTGGAAAGATCCCATTGTTCAACAACGGGACCTGTGTGTATGATCCTGTCAATAAGGTGTTCACTTTAAATTATGCCTATGTCAATGCGTATGGGAATACGGATAGTATTCATGAGGTGCTGACGTGGATTCCGTTGCCGCAGTAATTTGATAGGGCGCACGGTGTTCATTTTTGGTTTAAATTGTGTTTTTATTATGAACACAGTTTTCAGACAGCATCTTGAAAAGATTATCGAGCTTACTGAGGAAGAATACGATTATATATCTTCCCACTTCATCAGTAAAAAGCTCAAGAAGCACAACTTTGTCGTACAGGAAGGCTTGCCGGTTAACTATGAATATTTTGTCATCAGTGGTCTCCTGAAAGCCTCTTTCCTGAACGAGCAAGGAAAGGAGCATATCTTACAGTTCGCCATGGAAAACTGGTGGGTCACGGATTACCAGGCTTTCATCATGCAAACTCCGGCAACACTCAACATTGACTGTATCGAAGATGTTGAGCTGCTCATGTTATCCTTCACTAATAAAAGAAAATTGTGCACCGAGTCCCATAAGATGGAACATTTCTTCAGGATGAAAACGACCATGGGGTATGTCAGTCTTCAACAGCGTATTCTGTCTTTATTGAACAGCGATGCACAATCCCGCTATCGGCAGTTTTTCTCTTTGTATCCCCAGTTGTTCCAGCGGATACCGAAGGCATTGATCGCTTCCTATCTTGGCGTTTCCAGAGAAACGCTCAGTCGGATGTCCCATGCAGATGGTGGTTAAAGGGCATCCAGTATTTTCTGTGCTACTGCGAGGGATGAGCCGGGATTTTGACCTGTGATGAGGTTGCCGTCATTGACGACAAAGGAGTGCCAGTCCTCTCCTTTAACATAGTTGCCGCCTTCCGACTTCACCATGTCTTCGAGAGAGAAGGCAACCATGTCCGTGCTCTGTCCGGCTGCTTCCTCGCTGTTGGAATAGCCGGCAATCTTTTTACCCTTTAGCAGTGCCTGCCCATTCACATCCTTTGCATTTTTCAATGCAGCAGGAGCATGACATACCAATGCTGTGGGCTTACCGGTCCGGTAAAAGGTTTCGATCAGGCGGATGGAATTTTTGTCCTCTGGCAGATCCCAGGTCGGGCCGGTACCGCCAGGATAATAGACTGCATCGTAGTCTTTCGGGTTTACGTCGCCCAGTTTGACAGTATGGTATAATGTCTTCAGCGCAGCGGAATCGGAAAGGAATTTTTTCGTCGTTTCTGTCAGGTAGTCCGCCTGTATGCTCTTCGGATCTATCGGGGCTGTTCCCCCTTTGGGAGAAGCGACAGTGACTTCTACACCTGCTTCCCGGAACAAATAATAAGGGGAGGCGAATTCTTCCAGCCACAAGCCGGTCGGTTTGCCGTTGCTGCTGACGTGGTCGACTGAAGTGACTACGATCAGCACTCTTTTTGCTTTTCTGCTATTGGAATCGGGAATGCCTGCGGCGAAGATGTTTGCAGTCAGTAAGAGGCTCGGAATGGCCAATAAGGCCTGAATTGCTTGTTTCATGTTGCTGATTTTTTGTCAAAGTTGAAACAAACTGCAGCCCTATTGAAGGAGGCAGATCACGAATTTAAAGTGATGTAGATCACATGCCGGATCGGCCTTGATCTTTTTGGACCCTGAAGATGACGTTGGCTGTAGGGCGGACCGATAAGGGGACGCCGTCTAATTGGGTGATCCGTAAGCCGCCGAGTTTTTCTACCGCTTTCTGTGAGCGGTAATTATCTTCGTGGATATAGAAGAAAACGTTGTCTACGAATTGAAAGGCGTAGTCCATCATGAGGGCCTTCATGGATTTATTATAGGCTGTTCCCCAATACTGGCGGCTGAGGAAGGTCCAGCCGATCTCAATCGCATTGGCTGACTCTTTGACGAGGGCAAACCTGGTGCTGCCGATGATGTCGCCGGATTTCTTATCGATCACGGCGAAGGCGGTATTGGCTGCCAGGCCTTCATTGAAGTAGAGTTCGAAACCTTCTTTCGTGGAGCGGTTTTTGGCCGGGTGCTGTTCCCAGATCAGCGGGTCGGATGCCACTTTGAAGAGCGGGTCAAAATCTTCGACTTTCAGCGGCCGTAAAATCAGCAGGTCGTTTTCCAGGTATGGTTGCCAATTGACATTCATGGCTCCAAATATACTCCATGGGGATTAAAATAATCTTATTAAATTTAGTCGAATTGTTTAAAGCTGGTACTGTATGCAACGTCGAAATTTCATCCATCGATTATCTACTGTGGGGGCTGTCTGCCTGGGGTCGGGAAGAACTGTTGTGCGAGGTTTGGGAGTCAAGGGTGACGACCAGGGGAAAAGGGTGGGAGATGACCGTGAATATTGGGCCACATTGATGGAGAAAATTGCCGACCCGATATTGAGCCCTTTATCCAGGGGGGAGTTACGAAAAACTATGGAAGTGCAGGTAAGCCCGGTTTGGGACGGGCGGGATAAAGCTGTGGCTTATCTTGAAGCCGTCGGCAGGTTACTTGCGGGCATGGCTCCCTGGCTGGGGCTGCCTGATGATGAGACAGTGGAGGGAAAGACACGCAAGCGTTTGCGAGAGGAGGCTTTGCTTGGCATTGCAGCGGGGGTGGATCCTCATAGCCCGGACTATTTCTGCTGGAGCACTCCTACTACAAGACAACCGCTTGTCGATGCGTCCTACCTGGCCTATGCCTTTCTGCGTGCGCCGACGGCCTTGTGGAAACCTTTGAGCGGGACGACGCAACAACAGATCATTCAAGCCTTCAAAGGTCTCCGGAATACCGCTCCCTTTTCATCGAACTGGCTGCTGTTTGCCGCGATGTTGGAGACCTTCCTGCTGTCCATTGGCGAAGACATCGATGCTTCCCGGATCGACAATGCCATCGATACAATGAATAAATGGTATGTGGGTGATGGGTGGTATAGCGACGGCGACCGGTTTCATTTCGATCATTATAACGGGTACGTGATCCACCCGATGATGGTGGATGTGCTGAAGGTGAATGTGGCGGCAGGACGCCGTAAAGAGGAGGAATACAAGCTTGCCTATCGCCGGATGCAGCGATATGCTGAATTCCAGGAGCGGTATATTTCACCGGAAGGGACTTACCCGGTTTTCGGCAGGTCGTCGACCTACAGAGTGGGTGCTTTTCAACCACTCGCGCAGCTGGCTTTGGAAGACTCGCTGCCGGAGGGGATCCATCCTGCCCAGGTGCGTTGCGCGTTGACCGCGGTTATGAAGCGAATGTTCATTCCTTCGAGCTTTACGCAGAAAGATTATCTGCAACTGGGGTTGGTGGGAGATGAGCAGCAGGGTATTGCGGATACCTATACGAATACGGGGAGCCTGTATCTTACCTCGCTGGCCTTTCTGCCATTGGGTTTGCCGGCCTCGCACGGCTTCTGGGCAGGTCCGGAGGCGGAATGGACGTCGGTGAAGGCGTGGGGCGGAAAGCCGTTTAAAAAGGATTATGCAGTTGATTATTGAGCATCATGAGTGAAGGAACATTTGATATCATCGTCATAGGTCTGGGGGCGCACGGCAGTTCGGCGTTGTATCATCTGGCAAAAACCGGTCAGAAGGTGCTGGGCATCGATCGGTTTA
>PMUF01000072.1 GCA_003167015.1 Chitinophagaceae bacterium
CCTTGTCGGCAAAGGCGATGACTGCCGGGGCGCCGGCCAGGTTGACGCTGATCTCTTTGGCTTCGGCCTGTAACCGTAACAGCCGGGTAACTTCCTCTATCAGCACGGACAGATCGATAACCTGTGGTTTAACGCTGTCCGCCCGCATCTGGCTGCGTGCCCATTGTAATAAGTTCTCCATCAGGCTGGTCGTATACGTCAGTTCGGTCACCACTTCCGGCACCATCCCCTTGATCTCTTCGGCCGGCAGGTCATACTGCTGCATATTACGGAAGAGATTGCGCAATGCGTAGATCGGAGATTTCAGATCGTGGGCGATGATAGAGAACAGGCGGCTTTTGAAAGCATTCAACTGCATCAACTCTTCGGTCTGCTGTTCCAGCAGTTTTCCGTTGGCCGCGATCTCCTCCTTTTGCCTGAGGATGCTATACTGGTAACCGGTATTCTCCTTCTTGATCAGGAACAGTCCGTAGAAAATGAAGGCCAGCGCCAGTAACTGGTTGAAAAGGTAAAAGAAAAGATTGGCCGTTGCCAGCTGGTACGTATAGTTTTTGCAGAGTACTGCCAGCACAAAATAACTAACCATCGACCAACACAGCGCGAGTAACATCTTTCTGATATCCTGGATAAAGAATACCGACAAGATACCGAAGAGGATAAAAGACAATTCAACTCCGAGGTTGAATCCCCAGAAATAAACAATGCTGGTGGCAAAAGGGTAGAGGCCAAAGTAGGCCAGTTGTGCCAGGTAATATTCACGGCGGGCATTCAGTACGAGGACCAGTATACTGACAAAGGCCGGCATACAAGCCACCACCCAGGCCATTGCCGGGAATTGCCGGTTTCCCATCAATCCCGCGACCGGAATCACAATACCGGTTAGCAGCTGGAAAAAATTCAGCTGGTTGAAAATGCCCAGCTTTCTCTTTTCATAATCATCGATAGCTACGGTGAAACCTATCCCCTTAATCCTTTCGAGGTAGTCGAGGCTGGCCGAACCGGCAGCCTTGAATTTCTGCTGCCATTCGATATCCACGCCGATGGGTTTGGCCCGGCTTTGGAACAGCAGGTGTTTCTGGGTAAGAAATTTCATTAGGGATATTAATGATTTTCCAAAGGGACTGAAAAATAGAGATTATTATCCATATCGTCAAGTCCGCCGGGAAAAATATCCACCCTTTCCGGCATTAGAATATCATTAGAATATGGACAGTTGGCCCTATTCCCCCCGGGGGCACTATCTTTGCAACGCTTTATTTTAATCCAAGATTATGACATTTATCGGAAGGATTCGTTACCAGGCAAAGAGGGCATTCGATACAATCCGGAACGACAAATTCAAGTACAACCTGTTGCAGGCCATCCCTTTCTGGATCGCTTCGCTGCTTACCGGTCTTGTGGCCGTCGTTTATACCCGTCTTTTTGCGCTGGCGGAAAAGGGCACCGCCTACATCGTCCACCTTCACCTCTGGCTGTTATTCCTCATTACCCCCGTTACTTTTGTCCTTGCCTGGTGGCTGGTCAGGCAATTCGCGCCCTATGCCCGGGGCAGCGGTATCCCCCAGGTCATGGCGTCCATCGAACTGGCCACACCCAAGTATAACGCTAAGGTCAACCAGCTATTGAGTCTTCGTATACTTTTCATCAAGATATTGTCCAGTCTCATCATGGCTTTTGGCGGGGGTGTCATCGGGAGAGAAGGTCCAACCATCCAGGTGGCCGGTTCTATCTTCCGGAAAGTCAACGAATGGTTGCCGAAATGGTGGCCCAAGGTATCCAAGCGAAATATGATCATGACCGGCGCCGCCGCAGGGCTGGCTGCCGCCTTCAATACCCCGCTGGGGGGAATTGTCTTCGCCGTGGAAGAGCTGACCCGTACGCATATCAGCTATTTCAAGACGGCGCTTTTTACTGCCGTGATCATTGCGGGGTTAACGGCGCAAGGGCTGCTGGGACCTTATCTCTACCTGGGATATCCTGATGTCAGTCATTTGTCCGGCTCTATTTTTTTCGGGGTGATACTGGTGGCCATTCCTACCGGTATAGGTGGTGCATTTATGGCGCAATGCATATTGAAGATCTTTAAATGGAAGGCAACGTTCACCCTCACCCGTCAGCATGTATTTTACATCATCGGCTGCGGCCTGCTTATCGCCGGACTTGCCTATTTCGTTGATGAAAGGGTCCTGGGCTCGGGAAAAGAGCTGATGACCACGGCCCTTTTTACAAATCAGAAATACAATAGCTGGTATATGCCCCTGCTGCGGATCGTCGGGCCCATTTTTTCCTTTACCACCGGCGCATCCGGCGGAGTATTCGCCCCGGCCCTCAGTGCGGGCGCCAGTGTCGGAGCGACGCTCTCGGGCTGGATGCATCTGTCGCCCGCCAATACCAACCTGATCATATTGTCCGGGATGGTCGGCTTCCTGACGGGAGTCACCCGGACGCCCTTTACTTCGGCCATACTCGTGCTGGAAATGACAGACCGTCACAACGTGATCTTCCACCTGATGCTGGCGGGGATGACGGCGAGCCTGGTGGCGATGGTTATCGACCGGCATTCTTTTTATGATCACCTGAAATATCAATATCTGCGGGAGATTGTAGGGGAAGATGCTCCGGAGATCACCCATCCGCAGGCCGAAGCGATTGAGCCGGAGGAGTGACGGCGATCGAGGTTCTGCGTCCATTCCCGGTACAAATTTTTTGCCTTTATACTCACATTGTCCATTTTTATCAGCTGTGCAATGACTGTCTCATAGCCGGTAACCGGCACCAGTACCCGTTGAACCGTACCGGCGCGATCAATTTCTACTGTCACGCTATCACCCGGCTTTAGCCCTCTTACCATAGCATAAAAATTTTGTCTGTCATTTACCGGCCGGTCATCGAACGCTTTTATTACATCCCCCGTGTGCAAGCCTGCCCTCACCCAGCAACTGCGGGGATCGGCCATGACCAGATGATAGACGCTATCTCCGAACGGCCGCCGGATATATATCCGTGTATCTGCTTTTGGCTGACCCTTATCATCTTTTGCAGGAGAATAAGACAACTGCAAGCGCAACCCGATGTACAATAACCAGGAATCGAAATCCAGCGCTTTGCCTGCGTATACATACTGCCGGAAAAAAGAGTGCGCCTTATTGCTGCCGCAAACATCCTCCACTGCCTTCTCGATATCCATGGCATAAAAGCCGCTTTTGCCGCCGAAACGCCGGTTCATCAGGGCCATTACGTTGTCCATCGATTTGCGGCCATTTGTGGCATCGATGATGATGAGGTCCAGCATGGTACCCAATAGCTCACCCTGCAGGTGTTCACTGGCCATATAATCACCCAACGGACCGGGAGGCGAATTGGCGGCGAGGCTGACTACAGCCGGCGGGAATACCCTGTTGCCGGTATCTGTATAATACCTGCCGATCAGGGACTCCAGGTGCGCGGTCCGTGTAGAATCTTCGCAAGGCAATCCTGCCCGGCGTACCAGCAGATCTGCATAATACATGGCCATTCCTTCGCTGAACCAAAGACCGGCAGATTGTTGCTGTGGACCATAGTTCAGCGCAGTATATTCTGCCGGTCGGATATACATCAGGTTCCAGGTATGCGAGAACTCGTGCGCGATCTCTTCATATATGTCCGACAGGTGATTGGCCAGTTGTGCGGCCGGCACCCCGATCGTGACGGAGTTACCATGTTCCAGGGCTCCGTAGACGCCGTCTTCCAGCAGAAAGACATATTTTTTATAAGGGATGTTTCCGAACAGCCGTACGGTTTGGACGGCGATCTTTTTTACATTGCTGACCAGCGCTGCCGTATCGAAAGCCGTTGTATCGGCTACCGGCAGCCACGCTATAATATGAGGTATGCCGTTCACCGTAAATTCCCACTGGCGTAACTGGCCTGCCAGTATGGGGCAATCCAGCAGCATTTGGGCTGAAGAGGCGATAAAGTTGTTAGTCCCGGCCATTCTTGTCAGCCCTGTAGCTATTTGCCATCCTGCGGGTATTTCGAGTGTCACCGTGACAGGGAGATGCGTCCAGGCCGGCAGGTACATAAAAGAATGAAGATCTCCCAACAATCCCCCTCGGGAAGACAGAAAAGGCTGGTGAGCGAAGCGAGGTCCGCTGCGTAAGGCTACGCTGTAGGAGACGGTGACCTCATCACCCGGAACGGAGATATCCCATACGGCGCTGTCGGTTCTTCGAAACGTGGCTTTACCCTGGCCGGTTTCAATATGAAAGTCTTTTACATCCCGCCAGGGCCGGTCGTCATACTCATGATGGGTGGCCATGGCCAGCCGCAAGCGATGCGGAAAGTGTTGTAATTGAATTTCAACTTCGTAACCGGAAAGGTTTGCCGGGTCCACTTTCAGCAGGTAATGAATAGTTGGGCGCAAAGTCTGGTGTTCCTTGTCTTGTGCGTTCACACCGGAAAAAAATAAAAGAATACCGGCAGCTATAACGGGTAATGGTCGGAAGAAGTTAATGACGAGAGAATTTGACTGTTAAGATACGAAAAAACGGCCGTCCGGTTTAGCGATTTTCCATACATTTGAGTACTCCGCGTGTCTGGCTGGATGGCCCTGACCCGGGTATTTCTTTATGAGAATAAGCCGGATTTTCACCCTGTCCCTGGTATACTGTACTATCTCTGCCGCTTTTAATTTCGTGACCGCCCAGGGCACGCCCGGGCGTATGATCGACTCCGTGATATGCCGGTCGGACCCAAGCCAGTCTTATGCCCTTTATATCCCTGCAAAAGGAAACAGCCAGGCGCTTCCCGTCATTTATTTTTTCGACCCCCATGCCGACGGCGCTCTCCCGGTGCGGAAATACAAGGCCCTGGCTGACGCCTATGGGTTTATCCTGGTAGGGAGCAACAACTCGAAGAACGGCAATGACTGGCCGATCACCGAGAATATCTGGCGCAGTCTTTCAGACGATACACGCGGCCGGTTTAGGCTGGACGTCCGACGGATCTACCTTTGCGGATTTTCAGGGGGCGCCAAAGCGGCCAGCTATATCGCCATCCAGCATCCGGGCATCGCGGGGGTGATCGCCGGCGGCGCTGGGTTGCCTGACGGCGTTTCAGCAGGTGATTTCAGCTTTAGCTACACCGTCATCGCCGGTCAGGGAGATATGAACCTGACCGAACTGGTAGGCGTCAATGGCGAGTTGGACAAGACCCGAACCCCGCATCGCATCATTTTTTTCGACGGCAAGCACGAATGGTCGCCGGTCAATACGATGGCGTTGGCTTTTGCCGGTCTTCGGTTCGATGCGATGAAGTCATCGCTGATCCCCAAAGACAATGTCTTTATCAATACCTATATAGCGGGTAGTAAGAAGAGGCTGAGGGCGTATGAGCTATCGGACCGGCTGATCAAGGCGGCACAGGAATGTGCCCTTTCGCAGGCTTTTCTCGACGGACTGAGCGGCCAGGCCAACTGGTTCAGACAGCAGGCCGCTGCCCTTGCGGCCAATCAAAAATACCTGTTGCAACAACAGGAACAACAAAACCTGTTGGCGACGGAAGAGAGGATCAAGTCGGAATATATGCAGCACTTTCAGCAGGATGACGGGCACTACTGGGCTACCACCATTCATGATCTGCAAGGGAAAGCAGTAGGCTATACTGCCCCTGAGCAGATGTACCAGCGCTTGCTGGCCTACCTGTCCCTGGCCTTCTATTCCATCAGCAACCAANNAGTGAAGCCTGGTATTTTTCCGCTATCCTCAATGCCAGGGATCACCAGACAGCAGCGTCGGTCAACGACCTCATGAAAGCTGCAGGCTGCGGCTTCAGGGATAAGGGCCGCCTGATGCAGCAACCTGAATTCAAGGACTTATTCACGCCACAAAATTTTTCACAGATTGAGAATAAAATGCATGCTCCGTAGTCTCCTGCCTGCCCTGCTGTTCCTCCTGTCCATTGGCGTTGCCTCCGCTCAACAGGACGACCCGCTTGCGCGAGCCATACCCGAGGACGAAGGCGTTTCCTCGGCAGGCATCGGCCGGTTCCTGTTCGATGCCGGTCACAGCAAAAATGAATTTCACAGTTTCATGTTCCTGCGTCATGGAAAAGTGATCGCGGAAGGATGGTGGAACCCCTATGGACCCGGACTAAAGCATACTCTTTATTCCGTCAGTAAAAGTTTTACGTCGACGGCAGTCGGTTTTGCCGTCAGTGAAGGACGGCTTAGCGTGGACGATAAGATCGTCTCCTTTTTCCCTGCGGCGTTGCCCGACAGCGTCAGTCCGTTTTTAGCCGCTCTTACGGTCAGGGATATGCTGAATATGCTGGAAGGTCAGGACCCGGACCCCACCGGCATCGTTGCCTCCACCGATTCCGATTGGGTAAAGAAATTCATGTCCATTCCTATCGTCCACCGGCCGGGCACGAGCTTTCTGTAC
>PMUF01000232.1 GCA_003167015.1 Chitinophagaceae bacterium
GGGCGTCAAGTGCGCCACGATCACCCCCGACGAGGCCCGGGTGACCGAGTTCGGCCTGAAGAAGATGTGGCGGTCGCCGAACGGGACGATCCGCAACATCCTCGGCGGCGTGGTGTTCCGGGAGCCGATCATCTGCAAGAACGTGCCGCGGCTGGTTCCCGGCTGGACCAAGCCGATCATCATCGGCCGCCACGCGCACGGCGACCAGTACCGCGCTACCGACACCGTCATCAAGGGAAAAGGCAAGCTGACAATGACCTTCACTCCCGACGATGGCAGCGCTGCCCAAACCTTCGAAGTCTTTAACTTCAAGGGAGACGGCGTCGCCCTTTCGATGTACAATACCGATGAGTCGATCAAAGGTTTTGCCCACAGCTGCTTCAATATGGCCCTCAGCAAAAAATGGCCTTTGTATCTCTCCACGAAGAATACTATCCTGAAAAAGTATGACGGCCGGTTCAAGGATATTTTTGAAGATATCTACCAGAAAGATTACAAACAAAAATTCCAGGAGGCAGGCATCGTATACGAACACCGGCTGATCGATGACATGGTCGCCAGCGCATTGAAATGGAACGGCAACTTCGTATGGGCCTGCAAGAACTACGACGGAGATGTCCAGAGCGATTCCGTCGCGCAAGGTTTTGGCTCACTGGGTCTGATGACCTCCGTCCTGATCACGCCCGATGGAAAGATCATGGAAGCCGAAGCGGCCCATGGTACCGTCACCCGCCACTTCCGCGACCACCAGGCAGGCAGGCCCACTTCCACCAATCCCATTGCCAGCATTTTCGCCTGGACGCGTGGATTGGCTTTCCGTGGCAAACTGGACGACAACCAACCCCTCATTGATTTCGCCAATGCACTGGAGGATGTTTGTATCGAGACGGTAGAGAGCGGAAAAATGACCAAGGACCTGGCCATCTGCGTCCATGGTAACAAGGTCGAGCACGGTAAACACTTCCTCTATACGGAAGAATTCCTCGACGCCATCGACGCCAACCTGCAGAAAAAACTGGGATAAAATAATCAATTCACCCTGCAATAGCGGCCCGCATTCATGCGGGCCGTTCTTTTACTAGCCACCGCTGGCCGGGGGAATGATGACGACGGTGTCGTGCCCTTTCAATTGAAACTGGCTGTCGATAAAACCATCTTCTACCGCAAAACGGCAGGTAGATAACAGGACATCGGCCTGACTATTAATGGCCAGGAGACGAGCCTTTAACTCGTCTGTATCGCGGACTTCTCCCGCCAGTTCAAATTCCGGCAGAAAATAATCTTTCAATGCCGCGTATACATGAATTTTCATTCACTAAAGTTACAACAGTCGCGGCTGAAATCGGGGCAGATTTTTCTTCCAGCCGCCACATCCAAACAAACGTATATCAATTTTTTTAATTTGATAATTTTGCCTGCCTTCAGGCCGGGTAATAGATATTTATAAATTACTTTGTGCAAATAAAGCGTACAACTATTCCTGACATGAAGAAATCACCGAATAACTGCGATCTCCGGAGCTGCTTTCTGTGCCGGCAATGTCTGCCCGAATGGTTGCCTGCCATCCAGGCGCACCGGAAAAACCTGACTTTTAAAAAGGGTGAGCTGATCTTCCACGAAGGGGAGCCGGTACGCGGCATTTATTTCGTTTACAGCGGTACGGTAAAAGTGCACAAGAAGTGGGGAACGGAAAAAGAGCTGATCATCCGTTTCGCCCGGCAAGGAGAAATTTTAGGTCATCGCGGTCTCGGCCAGGAAGCCATCTATCCGATCTCGGCAACGGCCCTCGAACCCGTCAATGCCTGTTTTATCGATTTGGACTTTTTCCGGGCTTCCCTGAAAGTCAATCAGGACTTTATGTACGGACTTTTGCTCTTCTTCGCCGACGAGTTACAGGAGTCTGAACGTAAAATGCGCAACATGGCGCACATGCAGGTCAAAGGCCGCGTAGCCCAGGCCTTACTGGCCTTGCAGGAAAAATTCGGCCGCACCCCTGATGGATATATACAGATGACATTAAGCCGGCAGGATCTGGCTTCATTGGTCGGAGCTACTTATGAGACGGTATTCCGGATCATCAACGAACTGGCTGAAGAAGAACTGATCACGTTGTCGGGCAAGAACATCGCTCTCAACGACGCAGCCAAAATTGCTGTGTACACCAAAGAGTAGCGGCTAATGTCTTCCGCCCTCCATCATTTTCCGGGCATGGAATACGGCCGGCAGGATCGCCTCCAGCGACTCCCGGACCCCGTCACTGCTGCCGGGCAGCGTGACGATCAGCGTCTTTCCTATGGAACCCGCCACGCCCCTGCTCATCATAGCCATGGGCGTCCGCATCTGTCCATAGACCCGCATGGCCTCTGCTATGCCTTCAGCATCGCGTTCGAGGATCTCTTTGACGGCAGCTACCGTATGATCACGCGGACCGAGCCCTGTCCCGCCGGTGGTGAAGATGAACTGGATGTCTTCTCTTACCCATTCTATTATCTGCTGCTGGATTCGTGTCTTATCATCCGGAACGACGATATAATGCAGCACCTGTGCACGGACAGCCTCGAGCATCCCTACGGCCACCCGGCCGCTCTTATCTTCCCGCGTTCCCGCTGCCGTGGAGTCCGAGCACACCAGCACCGCACAGGTCGGCGGCGTGGCCCCATACTGCTCCCGGTCGCTCTTTCCGCCCCGCTTTTCCAGCAACCTGATATGACCGATCTCCAAATGGCTGTCCACCGGCTTTAGCATGTCGTAGATCTCCAGGGCTGCCACGGATATCGCCACCAGGACCTCCATTTCGATCCCCGTGCGGCCAATCGACCGGGCCTCACCACGGATGACGATGCCGCAACATCGTACAACCTCTTCACCAAACAAATTTGCATGTAAGACGGGATCCAGGAACTCAAATTGGATATCCATGCCGTCAATCGTCACGGGATGGCAATGCGGCAGCAGCTGGGGCGTCTGCTTGGCGCCGAGAAATCCGGATGCCCTCGCCACATCGAAAAGATTGCCTTTCGGCAGCTTGTCCTCGCGGATAAGAGCGATGGTTTCTGCAGAGCAGAAAAGGATGCCTACCGCGCTGGCGGTACGCAGAGTGATTGATTTGTGTGTGATGTCGCGCATGCAGGCAGACAATCCACTGCCTTTACGGCAATTATTTATTTGAAAGTCTTGGCATCAGACAGGAATTTGGCCAGTCCGATATCCGTCAGGGGATGCTTCAAAAGGCCCAGGATCGGCTCCAGCGGGGAAGTGATCACATCGGCGCCGGCCTCCGCACATTTGACGATGTGCAGCGAGCTGCGGATGGATGCCGCCAGGATCTCTGTCTCCCAACCCTGGATAGCATAGATATTCGCAATTTGTGCGATCAGTTCTACCCCGTCCCAGCTGGCGTCATCAATACGACCGATAAAGGGAGAAACATAATTGGCGCCGGCCTTGGCTGCAAGAATGGCCTGACCTGCCGAGAACACCAGCGTACAGTTGGTCTTGATGCCATTGTCGGAAAACCATTTCAGCGCCTTGATACCGTCCTTGATCATCGGAACCTTCACTACAATATTCGGGTGGATCGCATGAAGCTTTTTGCCTTCTTCAACGATCGCACTGAATTCGGTAGACACCACTTCCGCACTTACATCTCCATCCACCAGTTCTGCAATCGTCTTATAATGGTTGGTTACAGCCTCTTCACCCTTGATCCCAACTTTGGCCATCAGAGAAGGATTGGTTGTAACACCGTCTAAAATTCCCAGGTCGTTTGCTTCTTTAATTTGTGCCAGGTCGGCTGTGTCAATGAAGAATTTCATAAAATGTCGCTTTTTTTATAGATATAATATGATAACCCGTTGGGAACGGGGGGAAATAAAAAATGGCAAAGTTACTTATATCGCACCGCTACGACCACCTACCGTTGCTGCCTTCCGGCCCTGGCGGGGTTCAGCGGGAGCTGGTCGTATAAGACTTTGCCGGCACAAAGATAACAAGAAAGAAGTAATCAGAAATGAAAAAATTTATTTCCCGGTCCGGCTGTTGAACTTCGCAATACCAACCAGTTCATCGGCCCGCGCACCCGGCGCCCGGTAATACACCAGGATCATATAGTCGTTCTCGGTCTCCACGTGATTACCTTCGGTAAAGGCAAACGAAGGCCGTGCATCCGGATCGGTCTTATCGAGTGTCACATAAGCATAATTGTATACGCCCATCTTCATGAGAAACCGACGCTCATACCGCCCATTGTCAGGATTGAACACCATCCGGGTAGAATCGTTCTCCCCTTCCCCCGTGAACCTCCCCAGCACATACACATCCTTGTCCGGAAAAGGGGTCTTATCCTTTGGTGCGAAGCTGAACAGGACATTGGCATAGTCCCCCTGGGTGTTGACATTCTGGATCTGATCGGTGGACGCAAGGGCAAAGCCCCCGTTATAGTCGCCATAAAAGGAATAAGCCAGCGCAGACCTGTCGCCATCGGGCTTCAGCAACACATCCGTCCCTGTCTTACCGTAATTGGCCGATGCAATCCGGTCGCTTTGAAAACGCAGGCTGCGAAGATCCAGATAACGCCACTCCCATCCACCCTCAAAGTTGATATCCCCATCGTTGCTGTATTCCAGGCTGTTATTCACATAAAAATTGGGTTTGAGATTGCGGATCACATTATCCCAGCGGTAATTCTGCACGACGTCCACCTTGATCTGGTCCAGTGCATTGGAGGGATTGATGGCCATGGCATTCAGCTTGAGCGTAATGTGCTGGTGAGTCTGTGCCAGGTTATAATCCAGCGGTTGCAGCAGCTGACTCTGGATACTGACCTTGGCATTGGTCACGAGGAACCGCCGGGTAAAAGCCAGCTTGGAGGTGTCTCCATCCAGAAAAACCTTCAGCACGTAATTGCCGGAATGAGTAGGGATGCAATTGGGATCGGGCAGCACGGCATGGTAATGCGTATAACGGGTCACGGCAATGGACGAATTCTGGTAGTCGTCGATCTTTATCTGGGAAAAACCTTTTAAATAGTCGAACTCGCTGACATCAGCAGGAGTCCAGTCTTCATTACAAAGCTGAAAGGTATAGTAGTAGCTCTTTACATCGCCATCCAGGTCGTCGAATTGCAACTCCATCTGGTCACTGGTGTTCAGCCGGATGATCGGGTAAGCCATCTGGTTGCCTTGCATGTATAGCTGGGGCGACCCGATCGACGGCGAATAGACCATATCCTGAGCCCGGATGCTCAACACCGGCGAGGTCGCCAGGACGGCAATCAGCAACAAATGAGTGATTCTCTTCATGGGAAATGAATTGGTGGCTTAGTGCAATGTACCCCAAAAATGTAAAAAAGTTTTACCAATAGCCCCCCACACTCTATTTTTACCAATTAATAACATCTTCCCATTGAATGTAGCCGCCTTTATAGCCCGACGAATCGCTTTCAACCGTCAACGGTCCTTCTCCCGGTTCATTATCAGGCTGGCGATCAGTGCAACCGTGGNNGATCCTCACGCTGGCCTTTACCAACGGCTTTCAGTATGCCATCGGTCAGAAAGTGTTCAATCTGTGGGGAGACATCAGCGTCCAGCGCCTATCGGGCAATAAGTCCTCGCTCGCCGAAGGACTGCCCATAGAAAAGAACGACACTGTCCTCCGTACCCTCCGCGCCAACAGCGAAATCAAGACCATCCAGGCCTTCGCGACGAAGAATGCCGTCATCCGCAGCGGCGAAGGCATCGAATGCGTTTTATTGAAAGGCGTCGAAAAAGGCTATGATTTCGGCAACCTGGAAAGCTTTCTCCGCAGCGGCCGCTGGTTTCATTTCCGCGACACCACCTACAGCAACGAAATAGTCCTTTCGACCTATACCGCCAATCAGCTGAAAGTAAAGCCCGGCGATAAGGTGCTCATCTACTTCATCCAATCTGGCCAATCCGGCGGCCAGCCCCGGGTCCGGCCCATGATCGTCTCCGGTCTTTTCAAGACGGGCATCGAAGATTATGACAAAACGATCGCCATCGGCGACCTCAAACTGATCCAGCGGCTCAATAACTGGAAGGATGATGAGATCGGCGGCTATGAGATCTTTACCCGGGATTACCGCAAGGCGGATACCGTCAACAGTCTCATTTATCCCCAGCTGCCCCAGAACTGGGTCAGCCGCACCACCGAAGAGACCTATCCCAATATCTTCGACTGGCTCAACCTGCAGAATATCACGATCGTCATCGTGCTGGTGATCATGATCGTAGTCGCTACGTTAAACCTGGTCACCTGTCTGATCATCCTGGTGCTGGAACGCACCCGCATGATCGGTATCCTGAAGGCGGTCGGAACACCCGATCCCGTTATCCAGCGGATATTCCTCTATCAGGGAGCGATCATTACCTTCTTCGGACTGGTCCTGGGGAATGCGTTCGGGTTACTGGTCTGCTGGCTGCAGGCCAGATATGGCCTGATCACTCTGCCCGAAGATGCCTATTTTATTTCCAAAGCCGTCGTCAGGCTGGAATGGTGGCATCTCGTACTGGTGAACACCGGCACCTTCCTCATCTGTTTCCTCGTGCTGATGATCCCTACCCTGGTGATCCGCAAGATGCAGCCCGCCCGCGCCATTCAGTTCCGGTAGACCCATCAGGCATCTTCAGCGCAGCGATACCAGGTGCGACAGGATGATGCCCGCAGCAACCGCCGCATTCAGAGACTCCGCCCGACCGGAACCGGGAATCGTGATCCGCTCGGTTGCCAGTTCCAACAGCCCGGGCCGGATGCCTCTGGACTCATTGCCGATGACCAGCCACCCTTTCCCGGTACGCTGCATGCCATAGAGGTCCTTTCCCCCCAGCACAGCCGCATAAACGGGCAGATCCCGGTTCTGCCGCATGATCCCCGCCGCATCATCATAGATGACCTGTACCCTGCCGATACTACCCATCGTGGATTGGATC
>PMUF01000043.1 GCA_003167015.1 Chitinophagaceae bacterium
GAAAAAGATAAGGTGCTGCCCAACTATGCGGCTTGAAGCGGTCCAGCGAAGCATCGTACATCGCCGTCAATACAGACGCCGATACCTGCCCGCTTTTATATCCGCTGATCGTCATCCCCCATTTCTCTTCGCTCCCAGGCTCGGTCTTGTCCCGGAAGGTCGTATAATGGATCTGTAATTCCTTATTGGTCCAGGGGACCTGCACGACCGATTCGTGCGAATAAAGCCGGTTATCTTTGACGAACGCATCCGCTATCCCGATCCCGCCGCGATCAGCCTCCGTGATGGTCCACTCTGCGGCATTTTTACTGTTATTCAGCGTGAAATAGTCAAAGCTTCCAAAATGCTCACCCGGTCTTTTTATTTGCCGGATGACATATACATCCGCTGCTGAAGACCCCGCCTCCACGCGGGCTTTGCCGCCCGGTTCGGCAACGGTGGTCGTGGGACTCGCCCCGGCCCAGTTATATTCCGGTGTCGCCGGCCTGCCCGTGCCGCCGTTATACAATTCTACATATTGCAGGTCTTTGACGACGCGACCCCCGGCGTCCGTAGCCGTCGCCTCGATGACCCACCAACCCGCAGCCAGCCGTCCTGCAGGAATATGGAATGCGGCCTGCCCGCCCGCATTCCCGCCCGTCGAATCAGTCGCTTCCCACACCATCGTCCCCCGCGCCCACTTTTCCCTGGTCAGTTCATCCCGGTATTCATCATGCGGAAAAGAGTCGAGGAAT
The DNA here is from genome assembly GCA_003167015.1 of Chitinophagaceae bacterium. Lineage (GTDB taxonomy): Bacteria > Bacteroidota > Bacteroidia > Chitinophagales > Chitinophagaceae > Puia. The sequence continues at coordinate 735 of PMUF01000043.1, forward strand.
GTCGATTCCGGAATGACGAAGATATCCGGCGCCGTCCACAGCCGCTCCCGGATCAGCCGGGTCGGGGATTGCAGTGGATAGGCGACAACGTGTACGGTCGACGATACCGGCTCCCCGGATAAATTGTTCGCTTGGACAGTAAACCCGTGAAGGCTGTCGGTAGTCAGCCGGCCATTGTCAGGCAGTGCGATGGATAGATCCAGCACCGTATAACCCGCAGTGAANNATTGATATCGGTGACGTCGGCCTCCACCCTATAGTCAAACCGGGGGTCCGAACTAATCTGCACACGACGGTCGGGAAGTGCGGCAAACGCCAGCCGGAAAGCGCCATTGGCATCGGTCGTCAACTCTCCGTTGACAATTTCCTGGCTGCTGCCTAGGAAAGGCGCCACCGTTCTCCAGGATAGCCAAAAATGTGGAAGGCGGGCCTCCCGTACAACCCGGTACTTTACCTTTACCCCGTCCAGGTTATTACCGGCAAAAGCCTTGGCATTCCCTTTTATCCGGATGCTGTCCCCGACCCGATAGCTGCCTTTCGGCTTTTCAAAGTCAACGTAAAAGGTGGGGCGTTTATATTCTTCCACCGAAAAAGACATACCGCTGCCTGTGACCTCATCACTGACCCGCCACATCCCGTTCAACTGATGCTCCGGCAGCCGGAATGTTCCATGATAAGCGCCGAATTCGTCGGTCGTGAGGGGCAATTCATCGACCTTCTCTCCGTTTGTATTGTAAAGCGCCAGCTTAGTCTTCCTGGCGCCCCAAACTGTATGTTGCCGATCCCCGGAATCCCGGGTGATCGTAATTCCTTTGAAGTACACGGTCTGGCCTGGCCGGTAAATGGACCGGTCCAGGAAAAAATAGACCACCGGCTTGAGGTTGGACTTCCGCTCGAAAGGAGTATTGATGGCTGCATCCGTCATGAATAGCCGGTCCCCGCCAAAACTGATATCTAGGAATTGCTGCTCACGATCTTCCTGCGCTCCCCGCTTCCTCAGCTGCACATGCCCCTGTGCATCGGTATGGTACAATTCCCTTTTCTCCAGTCGCTCTGTGCCCGCCGGCGGAACAAAGGTCTCGCCCCAGATCTGTACGGTCGCTCCGCTCAGCGGCTGACCGGTTTCCCTGTTGACGACAAAATAATCCCTGCCCTGGTCGATATAGGCAATCGAGGAAACATACAATACTGCCTCCGTCATGAGCCCATTCGTCCGGCTCCATCCTGCATCTGTGCATCCTATCAGGGTATAGACGCCCGGCGGCAGCGACCCGATGGCGATCTCCGTACTGTGCTCCAGGTAATCCCCCGCATCCGGCAGTTCCTGCTCGAAGGACCGGTACACCGGTAGTCTCAGCAGTTTGTCCCAATAGTCCTCCCCCTCGGAATACCTTACCCGATGCTGATGCAGGCTGTCTGTCCGTACCAGCCGCAGGTACAGCCGGGTAAAATTAGACCAGCTCAGCAGACTGCGTATAGGCTTACCCGGCAGGTTGACATTTTCAATCTGCAGGCTCAGTCTCTTCTGCAGGATGGTGGCCAGCAATGACTGGCAGTTTGTTTTACCCTCGCTGCTGTCCTTTTCGGCCAATACCTTTTCGCAAATGGCTTTGGCCCTGACATTGCCGCTGTTGGCGGTGGTATCTCCGAATCTCTTGCTTTGTTCCGCTGTAGTGTTAGCCGCCTCTGCCTGTAGATACCAGGCCTGTGCCGCAGCCGGCAGATCGCCATACCTGGCCGTGATATGCGCCAAAGCCTGCTGATACTCCTCGTCCTTGTCCTCCATGATACCATAATTCCGGGCAAAATCCAACCGGCTGATGTCGACGTCGATCAACGCATCTGGCCGCGCATCCGACAGGTGAAAACTGATCAGCTGCTGAAACAGCCGCAATGCCTTATAATGGACCGACGCCGTATCCCCGCTGGAAAAGGAATGCCCTGCAAAAGTCGCCGCATCCGCAAAAAT
>PMUF01000229.1 GCA_003167015.1 Chitinophagaceae bacterium
CATAGAGGCCGATGCGTCTTTCGCTGTGTAACTGGGCGACGGCGGAGTCCAGGGTAAGGCCGTGGCTGGTGGCAGGTGGCAGACCGGCGTTCTGATAGGCCCTGACCTGGTCGATAATGGAGAGACCCTGGCTGATGTTGCTGAGGTAGATATCCGCCTCAGCGATCATGAGGGCATTCTCTTCATAGGTAGGGGCGATCGGACAATAGCCCATTTGTGCGTTGGTGGCGAAGGAACCCCCGTTCTCGATATAGGTAGGGATATAGCGTGTTCCGAACTGGATGCCGCGGCTGCGGACGTTGACGATGGAACCGCCGGGGTAGAGGCCGAAGTTTTTGGTAAATCGGGCGTCGCCGGGCTGGAAGTCCTGGATGAGCCGTTCGCTTACAAATGTCAAGGCTGTTTTGGCGTTGTCCATTTCATAAGGATGAAATGGGTACGTCAGGGTGACGGGATCTGACAGATCGTTGACATCGCCGGGCGTCATGCCCCATTCCAGGGTATAGTCACCTGCTACTATCCCGGAGTCGGCTTCGTTGAGAATCGTATTCCAATCGCTGGCGCCCATGGCGGCCACTTTATGGTTGGCGAGATAGTTCCGGGCTTCAAACGTATGGATCTGGCGGGCCCACATGGCCGGGGTTATGATCTGGGTATTTTCGTTGAAGGTGGGGACGATCGCTTCGAAGGTAGCGTCATAGTCCGCGTCTTCGGTAATGCTGTTGAACAGGGCGAGCGCCTGGCTGAAATTGGCGTTGGCATCGGCTAATATAGAGGTATTCGCGAGGTAGACGTTACTGGTCAGGCCAAGGTTAGTGCTATCCGGTGAATCATCGATCAGGGCGGCGATGTACATCGAGCCGAGTTTAGAATAGCAGTATCCCTTCCAATAATAAGCCCAGGCTTGTAGCAGTTTCTTCTTGGTGACTGCATCGCCGCTGAGTACGAGGGCCGGATTGTTGAGGGCTCCCAGCAGGGTATTGGCCTGGGCGTTGATATAATAGAATACGTCCCATTCCCATTGGATGGCATTGCCGTCACCGGCGGTGCGGGTATTTTCGGCCTGTAGGATATCCAGCTGCGTGGCGTAGCCGGATGGATTGGGGATGACCGTATTGTAGGGAGCAGGCAGGGTGATGCTGGCGACGTTCATCGGGTAGCGGCCGCCATAGTTGGAATAAGGGGAGAAGTTCTCGTCGCCCATATTGCTTTCGATCAACCATTGCAGCTCAAAGAAATTGAGGTCTCCGTCGCCAGCTTCGTAGGCGATGAATTTTTCGTAGATGCCCATGGCGAAGGCGTCGATACCACCTTCCGTGATGAGCGATGCGCCGGGGGTGGGGGCATTGGGATTCGGCAACTGCAGGATGGCCTTCTTACAAGCACCCAGGAAGAGGGCCGGGAGGAGCAGGATTACGCTGTACTTTATAAGCTTCATATATTGTTCTGATTGAGAGTGATCAATTAAAAACCGACGTTGAGACTGAATTGATAGGACCGCAGGTTGGGCGTACCGAAATAGTCCACCCCGGAGAAGGCTCCTGTCCTGGAGTGAGACAAGTCGTTACCCTGGCTGCCGTAGGCCCCGGTATTCTCGGGATCCAAGCCGTCATATTTTGTCCAGGTCATCAGGTTGCGACCTGTTGCCGTGACCGTGAGGCGTTTGATCGCATGACTATTGGCGACAAATCTTGACAGGTCATAGATCAGGGACAGGTCTTTCAGGCGGATATAAGATCCGTTTTCGACAAAGGGCGAGGCTGGGTTGACCAGGTTGTACAGGCTCTGGTAGTAGTTGACGAATGATCCGGTATTGCCGCCGATGGTGACGGGTTTGTCGAAGTCTTTCGAGTTGGCACCCATACCGCCGGAACCCCCAACCGGGGTGTACAGCCATTGCTTGGTGATATTGTAGATGCTGTTGCCATGGATCCAGTCGAACTGGAAGGAGACCGTGAAGGTTTTGAACAGTGTGACGCGGTTGATCAGCGAGGAGGTGAAGTCAGGATAGGCGTGGCCGTCGACGGAGAGATCGTTGGCCGCGGTATACATGACCATATTGGTTGACGTGTTAGTCACATAACCGGTGCTGGATATGGCGTATTGACTTTGCTGGCTGGCGGGGATGTAAGGCGTTTTCCCGTCCGGCTCCAGCTGGCCGAGGCTTTTCAGCGGTGTCTGGACATAGAACAGGCCGATCTGTTTGCCCTGGATGACGGCGAAGCCGCCGTTGATGATATCCTGGCCGTTGGAGATCTTAGTGACGATGGCCTTAGAATAGCCCCAGCGTGCGCTGACGTTCCAGGTGACTTTGGGACCATTGTAGACTGTAGCATCCAGGGAGAGGTCTACGCCATGAGAGACGATGGTGCTGAGGTTATCCAGACGGGAGGCGTAGCCTGTGGAAGGCGCTACGTCGGCGTTCTGGTAGATCTCTTTGGTTTCCCGATGCCAGTAGGAGCCGCTGAACACAGCCCGGTCCAGCCATTCACCCTGAAAAGGCTTGAAGGTAGCATCTGTGCCGATCTCCAACTCGTAGTTCGTGGCAAGGTGCAGGCTGTCATTGGTGGCCTGGCTGGGCAGGGATACGGAGCTGCCGTTGCCCAGTGATGCGGAGGTGAATGTCAGCTGCCTATCATAGGGAAAGGGTTGAATACCGGCGGCGCCATAGGCGGCCCGTACTTTCCAGTCGGGTAGCCAGGATTGCTGACCGGGCATCAATTCGGAGGGGCGGAAATAGACAGTGCCGCGGGGAAAGGTAGCTGCCTTATAGGCTGCACCGAAGGCGCTGCCATAGTCCGATCGGACGCCACCGGAGATGCCGAACAGGTTGGCGTAATCGATGGTCTGATTGATCAGCCAGCCGAAGGTAATTTCCGTAGAGTAATCATCTCCGCTGTTCTTGGTAGTCGCGCCGGTGATAGTGGCTGGGGGGTAGACCGGAAGGCCGATACCTTCTGCAAAATATTGCTCATAGTTATATTTACGATAATCGTAGGCCACCTGGGTGGTCGTCCTGATGGGCAGATTGGAATGGAAGTCCTTTTGAAAGTCCGTCCGGAAAAAACCGGAAAAGAGGCCGTTCTGATTGAACTCCCGCGAGAAGGTCTGCTTTAGATCGCCGTCTTCGTTGGGTCCCCAGTATTGTCCTGCCTGGACAATTTCGCTCTGGTTAACATACAAGTCGGATTTGGTGGTGTCTGTATAATCGAATCCATATTTCGCGTCGAGCTCAACGAAGGCGGGGAATTTGTAATTGAGATCGAAGTCCTGGAAGATCTCCAGGCCCTGGTTGTTGTTAGTGTGGTATTGTTTCTCCGACAGCGTATTGTAGCCATTGCTGGAGACGTTCGTTTTGAGGGGGAGATGCCCGGTGGCATCCCTCCAGTCGAAATTGACAAAGGGATAGGCCGTGAGCATATTAAAACGGTCACCGGTCAGCAGGTCGTTATAACCGACGACGCCCTGGGTGATGGTACGGAAGGTGAAGCCTTTGAAAGGGTGAATGCCAATGTTGAGCGATATGTTGGAGCGGCTGAACTGGTTGCTGAGCACGTCCCCCTGGGTGAGTTGGGAGGCAGTGAAAGCATAGTCCGCCACATTGGTGCCACCGATGGCAGAAACGGAATTGGTAAAGGTCATGGCCTGGCGGAAGCCCTGTTTGAGGTGATTGTAGGTAGGGAGATTAAATTTCAGGTTGTTTTGGAGATTCGGATTGACGGTGGGGTCCGGTACCTGGGGGTCGCTCCATTGACCGGTGGCGTCCATGGCAACCGGGTTGCCGTTCTGGTCGAGGATATCGCCATTGGCATTTGTGACATAGTGATGGAGATTCGACAGAATATTGCGTTTGAGAATATTGTCGATGCTGACTTTGGATGTGTAGCTAATGATCAGTTTGCCATTGAGGCTGCCTTTTTTGGTGAAGATCTGGATGACGCCGTTGGCGCCCTGGGCGCCGTAGAGCATCCCGCCGGCTGCTCCTTTGACCACTTCGATATGATCGACGATGGCCGGGTCGATATTGTTGAGATTGTCCATTTCCACTCCATCAACCATGATGAGGGGGTTGGTGCCGTCCAGGCTGTTGACGCCCCGCAGGGTAATATTGAACGGGGCGTTGGGCGTACCGCTGGTCTGCTGGATACTGGCGCCGGCGATCTGGCCGTCGAGGGCCTGCTGGACGTTGGTGGTTGTGCTGGGGGCGAAGTCTTTGGAAGAAACGGTGGCCACGTCGATAGGAACCAGTTTTTTGCTGGTGGCCACGCCTACGCCTGTGACGACGACGTCGGAGAGGGATTGGCTGTTGGGAGTAAGGGCGATCTTCAAGCCTTCTTTGGCGTCGACCTCATAGGGGTCGTAGCCGACGTAACTGATGACGAGCTTGACTTTGTTCTTTGCCTTGATGGTGAAGGCGCCGTCTTCGCCGCTTGTGGTGGCTATTCGGGTGCCTTTTACGGTGATGGTAGCGCCGGTAATTGCCGCTCCTTTTTCGTCGATGACTTTTCCGGTGACAGTGATGAGGTCCTGGGCCATCCCTTGCATACAGGCAAAGAGGATGACCAAGACTACTAGCAGTGGTCTTCTCATTAGCGTAGTTTTGATTTTATAAAAAAATACTCAGTGTAGCGGAAGGTAGAAATGCTCGCACGAATTATTACATCAGTGTTCACTAATAATATCCGTATGGACATACTAACAATTCACGTAGTGAAAAAAAAGAATGAATATTGCGATAGATATGCAGCTATTCTAAGTCCGCAACATATTATTTTTTAACGTTAAATAAACTGTATCGAGATGAGAAAGTGTTTACTTGTCATGATCATGGTTGTGTCGATGACTTTGGTGCATGGCCAGACGACGATCAATCGTGATCCGGAAATAGAAGGCATGGTCAGGGAAGTCAGTCCGGACTCCCTGCAATCGTATATAAAAGCAATGGTGGCCTTTGGGACGCGCAGCACTGTCAGCTCCACTACCGACAAGAAGAGAGGTATCGGGGCGGCACGGGAATGGGTGCTGATGAAGTTCAATCAGTTTGCGGCGGCCTCGGGCGGGCGGCTGACGGCCTTTGTGGATACGAGTACTTATGTAGCTGACGGCAAGCGGGTGATGAGCAATGTCAATTTGGGCAATACGGTTGCCACGTTAAAGGGGGCCGACCCGAGCGACAATCGCATTTTTATCATCAGCGGTCACCTGGACAGCCGGCGGACGGATGTGCTGGATGGGACGAAGGATGCGCCCGGCGCCAATGACGATGGTAGTGGTAGTGCGGCTGTGCTGGAATGTGCCCGGGTGATGAGCAAGCATGCTTTTCCGGCCACAATCATTTTCGTGACCGTGAGCGGCGAGGAGCAGGGACTACTGGGAAGCACTTATATGGCGAAAAAAGCCAGGGTAGAGAACTGGAATATCGAGGCCGTGTTGAACAATGATATTATGGGCAGCAACAACAGCAATGAGACCAATATCATCAACAATACGCAGGTCCGGGTCTTCAGTGAAGGGTTGCCGTCATACGATTTGTCGAAGCAGGCCAAACTGATCAGGCAGTTCGGGCTGGAGAATGACGGTAAGGCGCGGCAGCTGGCGCGGTATGTGAAGGAGGTCGGTGAGCGGTATGTGGACAACCTGCAGGTGGTGATGATCTATCGGAATGACCGGTTTTTGCGGGGTGGCGACCATACGCCTTATGTAGATACCGGTTTTACGGCGGTGCGGATCACCGAGATGAATGAGAATTTCAATCATCAGCACCAGGATGTGCGGACGGAGAATGGCGTCGTCTATGGTGACCTGGAGGAGTTCATGGATTTTGAATACCTACGGAAGAACACGGCCCTCAATCTGGCCAATCTGGCGAACCTGGCGAAATCGCCGGGGATGCCGCAGGAGGTGAAGGTGGAGGTACGCAATCTGACCAATGGTACGCAGCTGATGTGGAAGGCGCCGGCTGTCGGAAAGATCAAGGGGTACTATATTCTGATGCGGGAGACGACGAGTGCGGTGTGGCAGAAGAAGATTTTTACGACGGAAACCGACGTGAAGCTGCCTTACTCCAAGGATAATTACTTTTTTGCGGTGCAGAGCGTGTCGGAGACGGGGAATGAGAGCTTGCCGGTGGTGCCGATGCCGGGGCGATAGGGACCGGCCTGTGGCTGGCCTTGCGTGGCGATAGGTTTTCGGGGGTGTAACATTTATGTGGGAGCGTGCGTCTGAGTGAGAATAACCATTCCTCATGATACGCAACTATCTCAAGACCGCTTTACGCAACTTATGGAAGAACAAGGGTTTTTCCGCCATTAACATTCTCGGGCTGGCTATCGGGCTGGCCACCTGTCTGCTGATCCTGATCTATGTGATGGATGAGCTGAGCTATGACCGGTACAACAAGAATGCCGACCGGATCTACCGTTTGGATACGGAGATCAAATTCGGGGGGGCGAATTTTATACATCTGGTGATGGCCCAGGGGCCTGCGCCGGCGGGGCAGGCCATGCTAAGGGATTATCCGGAAGTAGAGAAGGAAGTGCGGTTGCAGAAAAGCGGAGGCTTCCTGGTTCGGAAGGGCAGTCAGCATATCCAGGAAAATGCGGTGGTGTATGCCGACTCTACGATCTTCGATGTGTTCACGTTGCCGCTGATCGATGGTGATCCGCATACGGCGCTGATGGATGCCCATACGATCGTGCTGTCTGCGACAATGGCCAGGAAATACTTCGATGCAGTGGATGTGGTGGGAAAGACCTTGCTGATCAATGACAGCATACCCTATAAGGTGACCGGGGTGATGCGGGACATGCCTACGCAGTCTCATTTCCATGCCGACTTCCTGGTCTCTTTGTCCGAATCAGAAGATGCCAAACGGCCGGACGCGTGGACACAAAATAGCTACAACACGTATATATTGCTGCGGCAAGGAGTGGATGGCCGCCAGTTTGAGGGGAAGCTGCAGGGGATGATCGTGAAATATATTGCCGCCAGTATACAGTCATTCCTCAATATTTCACTGGATCAGTTCTACAAGAGTGGTAATAAGTATGCCTATACCCTGACGCCGCTGACCGCCATTCATCTGCACAGCAACAAGATGGGGGAACTGGGGGCCAATGGAAATCCACAATACGTCTATATCTTCTCCACCATTGCGATCTTCATCCTGCTGATTGCCTGTGTGAACTTCATGAACCTGTCTACGGCGCGGTCGGCGAACCGGGCGAAGGAGGTGGGCATCCGGAAGGTGCTGGGGTCGTTGCGGGGCAGTCTCATCTGGCAGTTCATTGTAGAGTCGATGCTCGTCAGTTTTGTCGCCATGCTGCTGGCTCTGGGGATTGCGTGGCTATTACTGCCGGTATTCGATCAACTGGCTGACAAGGAAATGTCCATCGGTCTTTTTTCCCGGCCCTTGCTGGCGCCGGGGCTGTTGTGCCTGGTGTTAGTGGTGGGACTGCTGGCAGGCAGCTATCCGGCCTTTTTTCTGTCGGCTTTCCAGCCCATTGCCGTATTGAAGGGGAATGTGTCCAGCGGATTCAAAACGGGATGGCTACGCAATTCCCTGGTGGTTTTCCAGTTCTTTATTTCTATCTGTCTGATCATCGGGACGGTAGTCATCTATCGTCAGCTGGGGTATATCCGCAGCCGTTCGCTGGGCTTCAACCGTGAGCAGGTGCTGGTCATCCATAATACGCCGGCGCTGGGCGATGGGATTACGGCCTATAAGAACGGGCTGGCCACTCTTCCGGGGGTAGAGGGGGTGACGGTGACCGGTTATCTGCCCACTTCGGGCGACCGAAATAATAATGCCTTTTGGCTTTCTCCTGACTTCGACTTCAAAAAGGCATTGGCGATGGAGAAATGGTTGATCGACGAGCATTATATTTCTGTATTGGGGATGAGCATCGTGGCCGGGCGGAATTTTTCCAAGGATTTTCCCACCGATTCGACGGGCGTCATCATTAATGAGGCGGCGGCGCGTCTGGTGGGGTTGACCCATCCTATAGGGGCGAAATTTTATACGTATGACGATATCGTGACGAAAAAGCCGTTGATCTATCATGTAGTGGGGGTGGTGAAGGATTTCAATTTCAATTCCCTCCGGGAGACGGTATCGCCCCTGGTCTTCCTCCTTCAACCGAATAATGATAGGATAGCCCTGCGGGTGAGTACCGACCATGTGGAGCGGCTGGTTACGCAGGTAGAGGATCAGTGGCGGAAACTGGCGCCGGGGGTGCCGTTCAGCTATACTTTCATGGACGACGATTTCAATTCCCTTTACCGGTCCGAACAACGGATTGGGGGTATTTCACTGTCTTTTTCCTTGTTGGCGATCTTCATTGCCTGTCTGGGTTTGTTTGGATTGGCGGCCTATGAAGCCGAGCAGCGCACGCGGGAAATCGGCATCCGGAAGGTGCTGGGGGCGTCGGTGACCAGCATTATCGCCTTGTTGTCCAGGAATTTCCTATTGCTGGTGGGGATAGCGGCTCTGATAGCCTTTCCGCTGTCCTGGTGGGCGATGCATAGCTGGTTACAGGATTATGCCTATCGGATCAGTATTGGCTGGGGGGTATTTGCGCTGGCGGGGGCATTGGCGGCAGGGATTGCTTTGTTGTCGGTGGGGCTGCAGGCCTTTCGATCGGCGTTGGCGAACCCGGTGAAGAGTTTGAGAGCTGAATAGAGGAGACGGAATTCCGTATCTTTAAGATGCAAGCGGAATTTTATGAACAAATTTTTTCCTAACGACTCCCGAAGTCTCATAGAGACCATACTAGTCCTGCTGCTGCTATTGCTCCTGATGCTGGCGTTATATGACGTGCTGAGGGTATTTTTCGGCGTGCTGACCTTTGCCCTCATCTTTTCCGTTTCTTTTTCCGGCCCCTACGAGCGGTTGGTGCGGCTAATGGGTAACAGGCGAGTGTTGTCATCCGTTATTTATTCGATCCTGCTGGTGGCTATTATTGCCTTACCATTCACTTTTATCGTTTCAACTGTGAGGCATCATGTCAGGGAGGTTATCGTGTGGCTGGCCGATGTGAAGAAGAATGGGGTGCCTCCACTTCCAAAATGGATATCCAACCTGCCTTTGGTGGGGGAGGACATCGGTTCATTCTGGCAGCAGGTGCAGGATAGTCCGAAGGATGCCATTGCTCATCATGGCGAGCAGATACGAATGTTGCTGCGGCGGATGCTGACCAGTGGGGCGGGTATCGTTGGTACGGCTGTTCAGTTCGTGCTCGGAATCTTTATCTCGGCTTTTTTCCTGGCGACAGGGAAAAAAATAATGGAGCCCATAGAGCTGACGACCGTGCATTTGTTGGGCAAGAGAGACGGATTATCGCTGCTGGCTGTCATCACGCAGGCCATCAAGGGGGTATCCATCGGGATCATGGGCACAGCTTTTATCGCGGGTTTCCTGGCGTGGATCGGCCTGTTTATAGCCGGTGTGGAGTACTCGCTGGTGTTGGCCGGGCTCGTCTTTTTCCTGGTGTTGCTGCAACTGGGGCCTTTACTTGTTTGGATACCAGTAGTCATCTGGGCGATCATCGAGGGCCATACGGGGATGACGATATTCCTGATCATTTACGGGATAGCGCTGTTGCTGATCGATGCTTTCCTGAAGCCGATCCTGATTGCGAGGAGTGGGGGGAAGATACCATTCCTGGTCTTATTCCTGGGGGTGATTGGGGGGCTGGCAGCCTGGGGTTTTACGGGGATGTTTAAGGGGGCCATTATCATGGCCGTATCTCATACGGTGTTTACGACGTGGTTAGGACGAAAAAATGCCCCACCAGATGGTGGGGCACGAAAGCCTATCGGATCTCTGCCGCCGGGCGGGCCGGCTGCGTGAATCCTTTTTCCTTCAACAATTTATTGATCTCGGTGATGGCCCGTTCGAGCTGGGTGTCTTTGCCATGGGCTGCGGCGGTGAGGTCTTCGGGGACGGCGATATCGGGATCTACGCCGTGACCTTCTTTGAACCAGGTACCATCGGGGTTGTACATACGGAAGGTCGGCACGGTGATACCGCCGCCGTCGATGAGTCCCGGTACGCCACTGATACCGATGAGACCGCCCCAGGTGCGGGTGCCGATCAGCGGGCCGAGGCCCGTCTTACGGAAGAAGTCGGGGAAGGCGTCGCCGCCCGATCCGCTCCAGCCATTGATCAGCATGACTTTCGGTCCGAAGTTGGCGAAAGGAGGTGAGCTGAAGCCTATGCCGTCGCGAGTGGCCCAGAAGGCCAGGGGTTTACGGTTGAGGAGCTCGATAAAGCGGTCAGGGATCTGGCCGCCGCTGTTGAACCGTTCGTCGATGACGAGGGCCTTTTTATCCAGTTGTGCCGCGAACTGGCGGATCAGTTCGTCCTGGCCGTCGATGCCGGTACTGCGGACATAGATGTAGCCGACCTGGCCGTTGGTTGCTGTTTCTACCGTCTTACGGTTTTCTTCGATCCAGGCAAGATTGCGGAGATGGGATTCATCATTCAATGTCTGTACGACAACCGTCTTTGCCCCTGCGAAGCCGGGAGTGCTGTTGTAGGTGAGTTCGACAGGGCGGTTGCTGAGGTTAACGAAGGCGGCATAGGGATCGGTCCTCGTTGTCAGGGGGATGCCATTGACGGCGAGGATATAGTCGCCTTCTTTGACCGGTACGCCGGGGAGGTCGAGTGGTGACCGGGTTTCGGCATCCCAGGAAGCACCTTTGATGATCCGGCCGATCTTGTAATAGTCGCCGTCGGCCACCCAGTCAACGCCGAGATAGCCTGTGGAGACGTGTTTGGTGGGTTCTGTGATGCCGCCGCCGTGGTAGGTATGAGAAGAACTAAGTTCGCCGATCATTTCGCCGATGATCCAATCGAGCTCTTCGCGGGTAGTTGCACCTTCGAGTATCTTAAGGTATTGTTCCCTGACTTTATTCCAATCTACGCCATGCATCGCGGGATCGTAGAAATAGTCTCTTTCGAGCCGCCAGGCTTCGACGAGGATCTGGCGCCATTCTTCGCGTGGGTTGACCCACATCTGCATTTCTGCGGTACGGAGTTTCTTATCCATTTTTTGTCCTTCGTCAGGGGCGACAATAGCAAAGGAATTGTCTTTTACTGCCAGGATATGTTTGCCGTCGGCTGCCAGCTGATAGCCGTCGACGTCAGCGAGAATCGTTTTTGATTTGCGTTTGTCGAGGTCGAAGAATTTGAGGGCCTGGGCTTTGTCTTCGGAGCCTGTGTTAGGTTGCTGCAGATAGATCAGCTTGCCGTCGGCGGCCGCGAGGCCGCCATAGTTGCCCGGTTCAGACGGCAGCAGGATCAGCCGGGATTCCAGTCCGTCGAAGTCTATGGCGACAGCGGGGATAGCGGGTTTGGCCGGAGGCGGGACGGCGGGCGGTTTGGATTTGCCCGATGCTGCTGCTGCGGGTGCGTTATCTTCCTTTTGGATGGCTACGGTATCATCCTTGGGATAGAGAGGAGATGGCGTGGTCTTTTTGAGGACGATGGCGGCCAGGCGGGTAGAATTCGGGTAGATGAAAGTGTTATCCAGGTCGCTGTACAGCGGGTTGAAGGACTGGCTGGTCGTCACGAAGAGGTATTTGCCCGATACGTCGAAGACGGGCCTGGCGCAGCTATAATAGCCGGAGGTCACGGGATGTAATTGCCGGCCTTCGACATCATAGATAAATACGGCCTGGTGATTATTGACCAGGTCACGGTCATAGGTTAGCCAGCGGCTGTCCGGGGACCAGTTGGCGACAAAGCCTTGCAGCGATCCTTCCGTCATGCGGAGGCCCTGATCGACCTGGGTGGTCGTGTTGCTGATTCGGTCATAGATGAAGATCTTCATGGCTTTGTCAATGAAGGCGAGTTTCTTACTGTCCGGTGACCAGTAGAGATTATAACGGAAGCCTGCGCCGTAGTTGGTCAGCTGTTTTTCTGTGCCATCTTTTCCGGCTTCACGGAGTATGAGTTCGTATTCGCCGGAGCGGTCGCTCCAGTAAGCGAGATATTTTCCGTCGGGCGACCAGGCAGGAAAACGTTCAGCCACGCCGGAAGTCCGGGTCAGGTCTGTTACAGGACCGTCTTCCGCCGGGACGGAGAAGATATCCCCGCCTGCTTCTATGAGGGCACGATGGCCGTCGGGGGAGACAAAAGCGTTGGAGATCAATTTTTCCACCGGCCGAAGGGTAGGTCGCAAGGCCGTTTCATCGGAGGTCACCTGTACGTTGACGGGGTGTGCCTGGCGGGTAGTAAAGGTGTAGAGCCAGAGGTGGCCGCCCTGTTCGAATACGATATCGTCCGGACCATTCGAGGCGTAATGGGCATCATAGTCGGTGAAATGGGTGAGCTGGGTGAATTTTTTGGCAGCGATATCGTATTCCCAGAGGTTCGTCCTTTTTTCTTCACCGCGGTCGGAGAGGAAGAAGATGCTGTTGTTGTGCCACATGGGCAATTCGTCGTCAGCATCCGCTGCAGAGATGTTCTCATCCGCGTAGCTGGTCAGGTTAAAAATATGGATCTGGCCGTTCCAGCCGCCGTGGTAACGTTTCCAGTTACGGCCTACCTGAGATTTGTAGGTGAAGGCGACCTGGCCGCCGTCAGGCGACAGGGTGCCGTATTCGGCATAGGGTAGTGGCAGTTGCTGGGGTGCGCCGCCGGTGGCGGCCAATTTGAAGAACTGGTCGAACCGTTCGCGCCCGCTGTTGCGGCTGGAGGCGAAGAGGATACTTTTCCCGTCCGGGTACCAGCCGGTTACCCGCTCGGGTGAGCCATGCCAGGTGAGCCGGGTGGGGATGCCGCCGGCTGCCGGGACAGCATAAATGGAATTGCTGCCGTCATAATCGGCGGTATAGGCGATCGTCTTACCGTCGGGCGAAAATTTAGGAAAGGTTTCCACACCGGATGGCGAGCTGAGATGGGTAGCCAGGCCACCTTCTTTGGATACGACCCAAAGGTCATTGGCATAGGTAAAGACGATCTGGGTGGCAGAGACATCGGGGAAGCGGAATAAGGCGGCGTTGATCTGTGCCCTGGAGATGGACAGGGTGCAGATGAAGGTTAGCAAGGTTAACAGTGTTTTGCGCATGTTATTGGTTTTGGCTAATGATGATGAAAGATACGTTTTATTGAGGATCGTTGATTTTCAGGTAACCTTTCCGGAGCAATTGGCTGAATGCTGTGATCTCGGCGCGGGCGCGGGCTGCGTCTTCATCGATCAGGGAACGGATGCGATCTAATGAGCGGGTAATGGATTCAATGTCGACGGCAGTGTCGCCGGCTGTGGCTGACTTTTCTTTCAACAGTAATTCGAGCCGCTGTAATTCAGTATTTTTCTGCCGGGCTTTTTGTATATGATGGTAAAGGCAATACATGATTGTCCAGGGGAGGAAAAGGATGCTGTATTCAAAGCCAGTGGCGAAAACGCGCGCGAGCCAGGACAAGTGTCCGGCCCTCGCCAAGGTCATTCCGCCCATGCTGATGAGAGTCACTTTCACCAGTCCGGCGGTCAAGGCGGCCAATGCCGTTGACAATAAGAGCCACGGTAATCCTTGCCTAATGGGTTTGTTCAGCCATCCCTGACTTCGGATGGCATTCCGTAAAAGATGGGTCATGAAGAGACCTGCAAGGAAGGTGACGAATGCGTTTTCAAGCCGCTTAGTTATCTCCGGACGACCCTGGAGAACGAGGTACAGAGAGATATTGTATACCATCAGGAACACGCCCCAGCCGACGAACTGGCAGTACAGATAGCGTTTGGAAGGAGCTCTTAGCATAGCTAAATATACTTGAAAGCTAACAGGCTGGTTGCGGCTTTTCTTCCAGTTGGGAAAAAAGGGGGATGGGCGGTCAGATTATTTGGCGAACAGCTGGGAAATATCCTGAAATGCTTTGAATTCAAGTGCATTGCCGGAAGGGTCGAGGAAGAACATAGTAGCTTGTTCGCCGGGTAGCCCTTTGAAGCGGATATAGGGTTCGATGACGAAAGGGATGGAGCGTTCTTTCAATCTTTTTTCCAGGGAATGCCACTGGTCCCATTCCAGGACTACGCCGTAATGGGGGACGGGGACATCATGGCCATCGACGGGGTTGGAGTGCAGGGCCTCGTCGGTTTTGGGGCGGGGTTTGAGATGGATGACGAACTGGTGGCCGTAAAGATCGAAGTCCACCCATTGATCGGAACTGCGGCCTTCTTCGCAGCCGAGGACATCGCGATAGAATTGTCTTGCGGCATCGAGGTCATATACGGGGACGGCTACATGAAAAGGGGTGATCTTCTTCATTTTTTATTCGGATTGATAGCGCAAATGTACGGGTTTATGCGAGTGCCATTTTATCGTTATTTTGCGGAATCTAAAAAAAATGAATATGAAAAGAATTGGAATGTTATTCGGGCTGATTTTGATAGTGCACGTGCTGGTGCGGGCGCAGAATGGGATAGTCGTTTATCAATCCGATTTTGGTCTGAAGGACGGAGCGGTGTCGGAGATGAAGGGGGTAGCGATGGGGGTATCGCCGGGGCTCAGATTATTCGATCTCACGCATGAGATACCGGCTTACAACATCTGGGATGCCGCCTACCGACTGCAGCAGACCGTACCTTACTGGCCGGCGGGGACGGTATTCGTCTCGGTGGTAGATCCGGGTGTAGGCACGGAGCGAAAGTCAGTCGTGTTGAAGACGAAGACGGGTCAATATATCGTAACGCCGGATAACGGTACCCTGACGCTGGTGGCCGAATCATTGGGCATCGATTCCATCAGGGAGATCGATGAGTCCGTCAACCGGCGGCCGGAATCGCGGAACTCCTATACTTTTCATGGCCGGGACGTGTATTCCTATACGGCAGCCCGGCTGGCGGCGGGGGTGATCCGGTTCGAACAGGTGGGGCCGATGTTGCCGAGGCAGGAGGTCGTGTCGATCCCTTATCAGAAGGCGGTGATCGGGGATGGCGTCATCAAGGGTACCGTACCGGTGCTGGATGTGCAATATGGGAATGTCTGGACGAATATTCCCGCCGAGCTGTTCAAGCAGTTAGGGGTTGCGTTCGGGGATTTACTGCAGGTGAAGATCATGCATCAGGGTGTAGTCGTGTACCGGGGGGAGATGCCGTATACGGCGACCTTCGGATCGGTGGGAGTGGGGAAGCCGTTAGCCTATCTGAACAGTTTGCTGCAATTGTCTTTTGCGTTGAACCAGGGAAATTTTGCGGCGGCGAATAAGGTCGCGAGTGGCGGGGAGTGGACGGTGGAGGTGAGGAAGAGATAGGTACCTACGCGGGGCTTTGGCGCCCGAGGGGGAACGGAGGGTTAGAACCGGTTCAGAGGTAAAGCTGCACCATGTGGCGCCAATACCGGGCTTTGTGGGATTCGCCGTCCCAGAGATGCAGGGCGTTCCAGATACCTTTTGCCCAGAGTGCATTGCTGAGGGCCTGGTTGTTTTCCATGAAGACGTCTTTTTCTCCTACGACAAAAATGATTTCCAGTGCCTTGAGTGCGGCGATCCAATCGGGATGATGGAGGTTAGGGATGAACTGGCTGGGGGTGTTGTAATAGATATTTTCATCCCGGTAGCCATCGAAGAGGTCGCCGAAATGTTCCAGTGAGATGGTAAGGTCATAGCGGCCGCTGAGACCCACGGCCTTGTGAAAGAGATACGGGTATTTGAAGGCGAGATTGACGGCATGCCATGCACCGAGGCTGCAGCCGGCTGCTACGACCGTAGGGTGCGGGTTTTTTTCCTGTACGCGGCTAAGCACTTCTTCGATAACATATTTTTCAAACTGCAGGTGGCGGAGTATCCTTTCGGCGGGATGGAGTTCCTTTGAATAAAAGCTATCCTTGTCTACGCTGTCCAGGCACCAGACCTGGATGCTGCCTGCCTCGATCTTGCGGCGGAGGGCTTCGATGACGCCCCAGTCCTCATAGTCGAAAAAGTGAGCGGTGCGGGTAGGGAAGAACAATACCGGGTCCCCGGTGTGGCCGAAGATCAGCAGCTCCATATCCCTTTGCAGGTGGGGGCTGAACCATTTATGATATTCCCTGTTCATGGCTTCCGGGCAGCTAGATATTGCTGGATGATTTCTTTCCATAAAGCATAGCCTTTACCGTTGATGTGGAGTCCGTCGGGGTCCAGGAATTCTCTTTTTGGATAGCCGGAATTATCGGTCATCCGATTATAGACATTTATAAAATGCAGATTGTTGCTTTGCCTGGTAATCTCTTCTTCGATGATCTTGTTGGTATAGCGGATACTGTCGACGATATTCCAGCGGGTGATGCTGGGTTTGATGGAGATGAAGGCCAGGGGGATATCGCCGAAATGCTGGCGGGTGCGGGCCACCAGCTGCTGGAAAAAAATGAACACCTCTTCCGGGTGGCGGCCATCTCCCAGGTCGTTGTCACCGGCATAGACAATGATGGAATCCGGATGGAAGGGGGCGACGAGGCGATCGAAGAACCAGACGCATGCGGCCAGGGTGGAGCCGCCGAAGCCGAGGTTGACAGGCTTGTAAGGGGCAAAGTCCTGGTCCAGGCTCTCCCAGAGCCGGATGGAGGAACTGCCGTAGAAGAGCAGTTTAGGATCGTAGGTTAATGCCGCTCTTTCTTTTTCGAGCCGTTGAACTTCATTCTCGTACCAGACCATAAGGGGTATTATCTATAGTAAATATAAGCCTAAGGGCGGGATTAGCGACAGGGCGCCTCATTCATAAACTTAAGATAACTTTGCCTACATTCAAAGTATGAAATATTTTTTTATTGCGATGATGGTGTGTCTTGCGAGGCAGACGGTGATGGGGCAGGGGGCGTCGTCAGGCGTTGTCTTCGACGTGGATTCGATCGTGGCGCCGGGGGGAGTACTGAAATTGGTTTCGCATCAGTTTAGTTTTACGGAGGGGGCGTCCGTGGATCGCAGGGGGAATATCTTCTTTACGGATCAGCCCAATAACAAGATTTGGGAATACGATGTGAAGGGGCGGTTGAGTGTCTACCTGGATAGTGCGGGCCGGTCGAATGGCATGTATTTCGATCCGAAGGGAAGGTTGGTGACCTGTGCCGATGAGCAGGATCAGTTGTGGGCGATCGGTCCGCATAAAAAAGTGGAGGTATTGCTGAGGGATCTGGGCGGCAAGCGGCTGAACGGGCCGAACGATCTGTGGATCGACGCCGGAGGTGGCATTTACTTTACCGATCCTTATTATCAGCGACCTTATTGGACGAGGACGCAGCCGGACCTGACGGTAGAGGGGGTTTATTATTTAGCCAGGGGGAAGACGCAGGCTGTGAGGGTGGCAGGTGATCTGGTAAAGCCGAATGGGATCGTGGGCACACCCGATGGTCGTTATCTATATGTGGCGGATATTGGCGCGGGGAAGACCTACAAATATTCCATCGGGCCGGATGGAATGCTAACGGGCCGGGAGCTATTTATGACGCAGGGGTCGGACGGGATGACGCTGGATGAGCGGGGTGATGTATATCTGACGGGTGATGGGGTGACGGTGTATGATTCCGCGGGCAAAAAGATTGCACATATCCCGGTACCGGAAAAGTGGACGGCGAATTTATGTTTTGAGGGAAAAGGCAAGTGGGAGTTATTTATTACGGCTTCCGAGGGCATTTACGTTCTGCCGATGCGGGTCCGGGGAGTTGAGTAAGGCGCGGGTTCGGAGGTTGAGCGGGTGTTATCAGGTGGCGAGGAATTGTTCGATCATTTCGCGGTAGGCCTGGAGGCTATCCGGTTTAGCCACTACATCCTGGGCGCCGAGGAGGAGGCATTCGCGATAGAAGTCTTTCACCTGATAGGTAGAGTAAATGATAGTAGGGATAGTCTGGTAACGCGGGCTTTCCTTCAGGAAGACGAGGCTTTCCTTGCCCGTCATTTTGGGCATATTCTGGTCCAGGATGATCATATCGGGCAGTTCTTCTTCTTTTGTCTTGTCCAGCAGGGATAACATTTCCAGGCCGTTCTCTGCGTAGACCAGCAGGGAATCGTCGCCCATCTCGCGAAGGATCTCTTCGAAGATCAGCCGGTCGTCGATGTCGTCATCCACGAGTAATATTTTTTTGTATTTTATCATAGCCGAGTCATAATTGGGGTTGGAGCTCATGCTTGTCTATCCAGTTTTTGAAGGTGATGAATGTATCTTCGGCCGCCGCAATGATCTCCCGCCGCTGCATCAGTGGAAAGGGGCGGTTGAGAAATTCTTTGAAGGACAGCCACATTTTATGTGTTTCGGCGCCATAGCCATGGAAGAAGGACAGGCTTTTCAACGAGTCCAGCTCGCGGCTGATCATGCCGGCGATGATCCGGCCGCCCAGTGTGCTGCCTTCCAGTACATAGAGAGCGCCGAGGGCGCTGGGCAAGGAATCGATGACAGGCAGCTGGTCACAGTCATCCGGAGGCAGTTCGGGGAGGCCCGACTCTTTCATATCCCAAACGAGATATTCCGCCCGACATCGTTTGATGATATCGGGCAGGATGTCCGGTGTCAGAAAGCGGCGGATAAGGGTTTCCATGGGCGAATAATATCCGTAGAGCCAATTGAGCATCCGCATATAGTCTGCCGTTGTCGTCGTTTTTTTCAGGACTGCGATCAACTTTTTTTCGGCGGCCCGGTGTGCATCTGCTGTCATTTCTTTTAATTCTTCCGTCAGCATGGTACGTATATATTTTTGTTCGCGAATGTTCGGTCAGGGTTGTCGACAGATGTAGACAAACCGTGGAAGTTTTTCTACAATTTTGCCTTGCCGGGGTTCGCGAGGGGCTCGATAATGATGCTTAGGATCAATTAATTGTAGTAGGAAATAACAAAAACGCGGCCATAGTTTCCGGGTGGCTTATATTCGCGGGTATCAAATATAATTTAACTGTTTATGAGAAAGATCGTCTACGCCGTGCTGGTCATATTCATTGTACACAACAGCTATGCACAATCCCGGCCGGGGGCTTCCACGCCAACCGGGGCGGCCCCTGCAGTACCCGGTAAGTTACCGGCCGGCAGCAGGGTGCTCAACATCGATTCCTCTATTACCACTCATGCGGAGGTGACGATCAACGGGCAGCGGGTGCCTTACGATGCTACGGCAGGCACTATCCCGGTGTGGGATGAAGAAGGCAAACCTATTGCGGGATTATTTTATACGTACTATGAGCGTTCGGATGTGAAAGACCGTTCTTCGAGGCCGCTGGTCATATCGTTCAATGGCGGCCCCGGTACGCCATCCGTTTGGATGGAGATCGGGTATACGGGTCCCCGCCGGTTGTTACTGGATGACGAGGGGTATCCTGTGCAACCGTATGGATTGAAAGAAAACAATTCCTCCATCCTGGACATTGCTGATATCGTCTATCTCGATCCGGTCAATACCGGATTCTCGAGAGCGGTCAGCCCGGAAATTCCGACTACCCGTTTTTTCGGCGTCAATGCAGACATCAAATACCTGGCGGGATGGATATCCACTTTTGTGACCCGGTATAACCGGTGGGCTTCGCCCAAATTCCTGATCGGGGAGAGCTATGGTACGACGCGGGCGGCCGGGCTGGCGCTGGAGCTGCAGGAATCTCAGTGGATGTATCTGAATGGCGTGATCCTGGTGTCACCTACAGACCTGGGCATCGAGCGGAGCGAATTTGTACAAGCCTCTCTGCGGGTGCCTTATTATGCGGCTACTGCCTGGTATCATAAGGCCCTGGCGCCGGATCTGCAAGGGAAAGACCTGACGGACATCCTGCCGCAAGTGGAAGATTTCACCATCAACCAGCTGATACCTGCGCTGTCGAGGGGCGGCTATCTTGACGATGCCAGGAAGAAGCAGCTGGCAGATACACTATCACGTTATACCGGCTTGTCGGAGAAGGCTGTGCTGCAATCCAACCTGATCATCCCGGCGGACTTTTTCTGGAAAGAGCTGCTGCGGGATAAGGGGTATACGGTGGGCCGCCTGGACAGCCGGTATCGCGGCATTGACGGGCAGGATGCGGGGGATTCGCCGGACTACAATGCCGAACTGACGTCATGGCTGCATTCTTTTACGCCGGCCATCAACATCTATCTGCGTCAGGACCTGCATTACAAGACTGATCTTGAATATAATATGTTTGGGCCTGTCCATCCCTGGGACAACCAGAACAACCATACCGGTGAGGACCTGCGGAAGGCGATTGCCGAGAATCCTTTTTTGCACCTGTTGATCCAGTCGGGGTATTACGATGGCGCCTGTGATTATTTCAATGCCAAATACAGTTTGTGGCAACTGGACCCCAGCGGCAGGTTGAAGGACCGGTTGCATTGGGAGGGATATCGGAGCGGGCATATGCTGTACCTGCGGAAGACGGATCTGGCGGAGGCCAATGAAAACCTGCGGAAGTTCATCCGGGCATCGCTGCCTCAGCCGGGTGAACCGGCGAAGTATTAGTTTTTTATCTTAAATTAGGACATGAACAGACTGCTTATGATCGTCTTCTGCGGGCTGACGTTGCCGGGTTATTGTCAGATCTTTTCCCAGCAGGAGCGGCGGCGATATGAAGCGGAGGCCAAGGAGGTGACTATCATCCGCGACAAATGGGGTATCCCGCATATTTACGGGAAAACAGATGCTGCTGCCGTTTTCGGGTTAATGTATACCGAATGTCAGGGAGACTTCAGCCGGGTGGAGAAGAACTACCTGGAGGTACTGGGCCGCCAGTCGGAGGCCTATGGGGAGGGGTATTTGTATAATGACGTCATGATGCGGCTGATCTATGACAGTGCGCAGGCAGTAGCAGATTATGCCAAGAGCCCGGACTGGATGCACCAATTGCTGGATGCATTTGCCGACGGCGTGAATTATTATCTCTACAAGCATCCGGAGATGAAGCCGTTGTTATTGAAACGCTTTGAGCCCTGGTATGCCCTGATGTTCACGGATGGGAGCGTCTCGGCCACGAGCACGGGCGGGGTAAGGACTGACGAGATCCAGAATTTTTACAGCAGCAATGGTCCTTCAGCGGGAATGATAGCGCCGCCCACCCGGCAGCATGCTCTGTCAGCGGTAGAGAGGATGGTGTTGTCAGACAGGGGGATGTCGGGTCCGGGGGACGAGGGAGGCCAGAAGGGTGGGGCCGGAGGTGATGGAGCCCCGAAGGGTGGGGCCGGCCAGCAGGAGAAGCAGGAGCCTGGGGCAGACGACAGGGAGAGTGGTTCCAACGGATTTGCGTTGTCCGGATTCAGAACTGCTTCGGGCAATACCGAGCTATATATCAACCCGCATGTCCCCTTTTATTTCCGGATGGAAGTACAGCTGGTCAGTGACGAAGGGCTAAATACCTATGGCGCCGTTACCTGGGGACAATTTTTCGTGTACCAGGGTTTCAATGCGCACTGCGGCTGGATGCATACCTCCAGCCTTGCGGATGTGGCGGACCTTTATGCCGAGAAGGTGCGGCAGGAGGGCAGTGGATGGGTCTACGAATACGAAGGACAATCGAAGCCGGTCACTACCCGGCCGTTCGTAGTCTATTATAAGAAGGATGATTCTTTGAAGGTATTGCCTGTCACGGGATTTTACACTCATCATGGGCCGGTGATGGCCAGCAGGGACGGTAAATGGCTGAGCCTGCGGGAATATAACCGATCGCTGAACGCGCTGCTGGAAGCGTGGCTGATCACGAAGGCGAATACCTTCGACGAATACAAGAAGGCGATGGATCTCCGGGCCAATACCACCAATAATACCGTCTATGCGGATGACCAGGGCAATATTGCCTATTGGCATGGCAACTTCATGCCCCGGCGGGATACCGCCTACAACTGGTCGTTGCCGGTAGACGGATCGATTTCGGCTACGGAATGGAAGGGGGTGCATGAACTGGATGAGATCGTCCATTGTTACAACCCTGCTACGGGCTGGATACAGAACTGTAATTCCACTCCCTTTACCCTGTCGGGCAACAGCAGTCCCGAACGAAGCCAATACCCGGCCTATATGGCCCCCGACGGCGAAAACTTTCGGGCGCTGAATGCCGTCCGGCTATTGGCGGGCGCCAGCGACTTTACACTGGACAGTCTCATCGCGAAAGGATATGACCATTATCTTATGGCTTTCGACGTGCTTCTGCCTCCGTTGTTTGAGGCATATGCCGGCGCATCCGACTCCGTGAAAAAGGCTTTGCAGGAACCCATTGCCTACCTTCAGAAATGGGACCGGCGGGCAGCGATCCATTCGGTAGCGACGACCCTGGCCGTGGAGTGGGCTACGCGAATGATGCCCTATGCGCCCCGGCCTGCCACGACGGAGGCCGCTTCAAATGCCGTCGTAAATGTACAGGCGGAGGTGACGCATTCCACGGCTGCGCAAAAGACGAGCGAATTGCTGGCTGTTATCGCCGATCTGCGGCAGCGTTACGGCAACTGGAAAATGGAATGGGGGGATATCTGCCGCTATCAGCGGCTGACGGGGAAGATCGCCGAGACGTACGATGATAAAAAACCGAGCCTGCCGGTAGGACTGGCGTCGTCTGCGTTTGGCGAGCTGCCGTCATACGCGAGCCGGGTCATGCCGGATACGAAGAAACGGTATGGGTACTCCGGTAACAGTTTCATTGCGGCTGTGGAGTTCGGCAAAAAAGTGAAAGCCAGGACCATTGTCACAGGCGGGGAGAGCAGTAATCCGGCCTCGCCGCATTTTTCGGATCAGGCTGCGATGTACCTGGGCGGATGGTTCAAGGAGGTGTTGTTCTACCGGGAAGATGTACTTGCCAATGCTGAAAAGACGTACCGGCCGGGCGAGGAATGAGCGGGTGGCCTTGCGGGTTGGCCCAGGGTAGGGATTCTACAGGATTATCTTTCCAATTTAAAGTCAGGGTCGAGGGCGGGGCGGTTGGGGGCGTTAGCCAACTTCCATCCGGTGCGGTACATCCACTGTGCGATGCGGGTAATCTTTTCCGTGTCGATACGGGAGGCTTCATCCCGTGGCGTGTGATAATCCGGGTGAAGAAGGGAAGTGAAAAACAGAGCCGGGATGCCGGCCCGCGCGTAAGGCAGGTGGTCGCTGCGGAAATACCAGCCTTCTATTTGGGTAGGTTTGTCGTATATCGTGTCCAGGAGAAAGCGCGGGCCTTCTGCATTGGCAGCGAGTGCAGTAGCCACCAGATCGCGCGAATTACGGTGCGGCGGCTGAACGCCGAGTAAAGCTGCGCTGTCGGGACTATTTCTTCCGATCATGTCTCCATTGAGGACAGCGACGATGGAGGATTTGGGAACGGTAGGGTGCGCGACATACCAGCGGGAGCCCAGCAGTCCCCTTTCTTCCGCACCATGCCAGATGAAGAGGGCAGAGCGGCGGCCAGGTTGATAGTGGAAGGCCCTGGCGATGGCCAGCAGGGCGACGCTGACGCTGGCGTTGTCATCGGCGCCATTAAAGATCGAATCGTTGCCGGGAATATTCCTGACGCCGTCGTGGTCGTGATGTCCGCTGAAGATGACGTATTCTTTGGACAGGATGGGATCTTTGCCTTGCTGGATACCAATGACATTGACGGAAGGGTATTGGAAATGCTCGATCGCCAGATTTACCTGGAGTGTCTGGCCGGGAGATTTGACCATGCTTACGGCGGCAGCGTGTAGCAGAAGGACCGGTCCTTTTGTAGCGACCGAAGCTGCCGGGTCGCCGTCGAGGGCATAGGTGCCGTGATCGAAATAGGCGGCATTGAGGGCCCAACCCGACTCGATCAAGGAGTCGGCGATGAAGATGACAGCGGCTGCACCCCTGGATAGAAGGCCGGTGGCGTATTTACGGGCTATCAGTGAAGGATATCTGCGTAGGGGCAGCGATACTTGCAGGTCGAGGCCATCTGTGGAGGCGAGCAAGGCAACGGCCTTGCCTTTGACGTCGGCGGTGGCCGTGTCGGCCTTGTCGATAAAAAGGATCGGTGCGTTGACGGTAGCGGCGGCAGTTTGAGGGATCAGTACGTCAGTCCATAGTGATAAGGGATGATCGCCGATGGAGACGGTGCTAAAAGAGCTGATGCGGTTGCGCCACATGGAGAAGAACTGGAAGTAGGTGCCGTCGTCGCCGCCGGGGGTGAGGCCTGCGGCGCGGGCTTTATCAGCGAGCCATACGGCGGCTTTGAGTTCGTCGGGAGTACCGGCTTCGCGACCACGGAAGTGGTCGCCGGCCATGGTGTAGATATCAGCCTTGATGTCTTNNGATATCAGCCTTGATGTAATGCTGGCGGATAGTGGAGAGGCCGGGGGGCTGGGGTTGGGCGTTGGGGGCTGCCGGGGATTGGGCGATAGCGGTGGTCGTCGTTGCGAGGAGGATGGCGAGGGTGGAGGCTGTGAGGTAGTTTTGGCGTTTCATGGATTTAAGGTAAGATAAAAGTGGGGACTTTAGGAGGAATCAGGAAGGGAGATATGTGAGAAGCAAGAAAAGGCAAATTGGGGGGAAGGGTTGATCGATCAGGTGGCGAAAGATCTTTCTGCGGCTTTTCCGGGTGTGAAGGGATTTTCCAGAACCAACGTATTTTATATTCAAAAATGGTTTATTTTCTATCGGTCGGAAATAGTCCCACAAGTTGTGGGACTATTTGGTAAGGAGTTGAAAAACAACGATAAAGTGCTGGAATTGATTACTCAAATTCCCTGGGGTCATAATCGGGAAATCATTTCCAAATGCTCAGATGTTTCTGAGGCCTTATTTTACGTCCGGGAGACCATTAAAAACAATTGGTCACGGGCCGTATTGGTGGGTCAGATTGAAAGTAAGTTGTATGAGCGGCAGGGGAAGGCCATTCAGAATTCTCAGTTGGCTATGCCTGGTCCGCAGGCGGATCTTGCCCGGGAAACGCTGAAGAATCCATATAACTTTGATTTTTTGATGCTTGGAAAGGAGGCCGGGGAACGCGATCTGGAGGATGCATTGACTGCTCACATACAGAAATTTATTATGGAACTGGGTCAGGGGTTTGCCTATATGGGAAGGCAGTTTCCGATCGATGTGGGGGGAGATGTGTTTTATCTCGATCTGCTATTCTATCATACCCGTCTTCGTTGTTATGTGATCGTTGAATTAAAAGCGACCGAATTCAAGCCGGAATATGCCGGAAAGCTGAACTTCTATCTGAATGTGGTGAATGCCCAGCTGAAACATCCGCAGGATCAGCCCAGTATTGGGATACTCTTATGTAAGACGCCTAATAAAATTATGGTGGAATATGCCCTTGAGAATATAGCCAGTCCATTGGGCGTCGCAGAATATCAGATTATGAATACCATACCGGACAATCTGAAGGGCGATCTGCCATCCATAGAAGAATTAGAGCAGGAATTGGGGGAATCTGTTATGATTGGATAAAATCAGGACGGGAGATAAATCTCAGCACGAATTTTGAGCCAACAAAGGGCCAGCATTGAAAAATTAAACACTTTCATATGAACTCAAACAAACAAGGCTCCCCCGGGGGGGCTTCAGCGAATTCGCCAGGATCCTATGTCCTTTTGCCGGGAAGTCAGCGGGCTGTATTGCCGGGCGCCCATGTGTTGGGGGCGGCAGATGCCGATGAATGGATCGAATTGACCATTAAGATCCGGCGCCGGAAGCCTTTGCCAGAACCGACAGGACTACCGGGGAAGGTAATGACGAGGGAGGAACTGGGGGCAGAATATGGTGCGGCACCGGAGGACATCAATAAGGTCAAGACTGTGCTGACCACTCTGGGTCTAAGCATTCTGAAAGAGAGCCCGATCAGCTGCAGCATTCGGGTAGGAGGTCGTGCCGGTGTTGTCGAATCCATTTTCCTGGTCAAGTTATTTCATTATTCACATCCCGCGGGTAATTACCGGGGCAGAACGGGAGAGATCCATATTCCGGCCGAACTGGACGGGATAGTCACAGCGGTATTCGGCCTGGATAACCGCAAGCTGGTGAAGAGGCGTCCGATAAAGAAAAGGAGGACTTCACTGGACCTGGCCACGCGTGCGGAGGCTAGCAGGGCGTGGTTTTTTCCAGCCGAGCTGGCGACGATCTATTCTTTTCCTGCCGGTGATGGGCAGGGGCAGACCGTCGGCCTGCTGGAATTCGGGGGCGGTTATTTTGCGTCCGATCTCGCCACTTTTTGCCAGGATGCCGGCGTTTCGGTACCGACCGTACAAGCCGTATCGGTCAACAATACGCCGACCAACCAGAAAGACGGGGCTGAAGATGAGGTCATGCTGGATGTGGAGGTGGTGGCGGGGGCCTGTCCGGCGGCTACCATTGTGGTATTCTTTTCCANNACGATTTGTGTTGCTGCCGGTGATGACGGGTCCAGCGATGGGGTGACTGACGGGCATGCGCATGTGGACTTTCCCGCTGCCAGCCCTTATGTGCTGGCCGTTGGCGGGACGACTCTGAAGAGGTCATCGTCGGGCGTTATTACTGAAACGGCCTGGAAAGACGGAGACGGGTTACGAGCGGACAATGGCGGCAGTACAGGCGGCGGAGTGAGTACCCAGTTTGCCCGGCCATCCTGGCAGACCGTGGACATTCAATCCATCAATCCGGGTTCGATCGAAGGCCGGGTGGTGCCGGATGTGGCGGCGGATGCCAGTGCGAACACAGGCTACTGGACGGTAGTGGACGGGCAAGGCGGGGTGGCCGGCGGCACCAGCGCTGCGGCTCCCCTGTGGGCCAGCCTGGTTGCGAGACTGAATGCGAGCCTGGGAACAGCTGTCGGTTACCTGAGCCCCTTGTTGTATGGGACAGGAGCCAACGGCCAGGCCCTGGGACTTTCGGTATGCCGGGATATCACCGTGGGAAATAATGATACCGCCTCTATTGGCGGCTATAGTGCGGGGCCGGGATACGATGCCGTGTCCGGATGGGGCGTACCTGTCGGGAGTGCGTTGCTGAGCGGATTGAAGGCAAAGATATAGCGGGCGAAGTGCTGAGGAAAGATATAATAAGGGCGTCTTCGGAGGGCGTAAACCGGAGACGCCCTTTGTTTTATTGAAGGCAGTCGGCGGTGACGCTGGTTGCACTGCTAAAGAGCACGTCGGTGATCTTAGTCAGGTTTGTTTGAGAAGTAGTGCTGATATTATACGTCATCACGCCGGCATAGCCGTTGTTTTTTACAAACTGCGCGGCCGTTTTCTCATCTGTGCCACCTATATCACATCCTACGAGCAGTTTGGTCTTTGCCATGCCGGCATTGACATAGGGGGTCATTCTGCCGGAATAGTCCGTATCGCCATAGGTCATTTCCCAGCCATAATCCAGGATCTGGCCTGCTGTTTTTCCGTTGTAGGTCGCGCTGAAATACTGGATATCATCGAATAGCGCTTTGGTAATGTACTTCGTTGTTCCGAGACGGCTGCGCAGGGCTGAGACGGCCAGGACGAGCGAGCTGGTATTAGTCGTGCAGGTGG
>PMUF01000224.1 GCA_003167015.1 Chitinophagaceae bacterium
CCAATTTCCCCACCACTGCATCCGATTTTACGGCAGCGATCGGCCCCATCTATACAGGGTTGGCTAACAATACTTCCGCCGGTACCCGTTATGCCGTCGAATACTGGCGCATGCAGGAACTGTCCACCGACGAGGCCATTATCCCCGCCCGCGACGGCAACTATGACGACGGCGGACAGTACAGGTTCCTGCACCTGCATACATGGTCCCCTGACCATATCGACGTCGTTAGCTGTTGGGAATGGGGCTTCAGCGGAATTGACCAGTGCAATTCGCTGGTGAATGTCTTCAACGCAGCGCCTGCCAGCGCTTCCAAGGCTCCCGCTATAGCCGAGGTCAAGGCCATGCGCGACCTGTTCTATTTCTTCATGATGGACCTTTATGGAAATATTCCTATCATCGATACCTTTCCGGTTGCCGGCTATCCTGCTACGCAGCCACGTGCCCAGGTATTTTCGTTCATCGAAAAAGACCTCCTATCCCTGCTGCCCTCGCTGTCTACCACCATTGACGCCACGACCTATGGCCGGGCGACCAAATACATGGCATTCGCGCTGCTGGAAAAGATGTACCTGAACGCGGAATATTATACGGGCACGCCGCGCTATACCGATGCCGTATCGATGGCGGACAGTATCCTGATCAACGGTCCCTATTCCCTGGATGCCAACTATGGCTCTGTATTCGCTCCGACCAACGGCCCGGGAGTGCAGGAGACGATCTTTGCCGTTCCCTATGACGCCAACCTGATACCGGGCGATCAGATCAACCGTTATGGAGGCGCCACTTACGTATATCCTTTATACAACCTGCCCCAGCCCGAGAGCGTCGCCATGAGCACCGATTCAGGATTTTATCACCAGAACTTCGTCCTGCCGGGAGATACCCGTGATACCTTCTGGGTGCGGGGCCCGCAGTATTATTTCCCGAATCAGGCCATCGACGTTTCGCTGTATCCTTCAGGCATTTTACCCATTCTCCAGGCCTTGTATCCCCTGGCCATCTTTCCCGCCAGTTATACGGCCCTGTACGCCAACTATACCAGCGGGACACTGCCGGGTGTTGACTACTATCTCGGCGCGCCCTACAATATTGCATTCTGGAATATCAATTATACGGACTCACTGGTGCTGAGAGGCGATCCCTCCAAGATGGATGTCGGCGACGATGTCTTCGCACAGTGCGAAGGTATCCGTTCGAAGAAGTTTTATCCCGACCCGAACGAAAACCCCCAGACCGAAGATGCCAATAATGATGTGCCGGTATTCCGCCTCGCCGACGTGCTGCTGATGAAGGCTGAGGCCATCCTTCGCGGCGCATCAGCCACCTCCGTGAAGGGTACCTTGCAGACACCCGTAGTGCTCGTCAACATAGTCCGCAGCCGGGTAGGCGCCCAGCTGGCCACCAGCTCATTCTCGCTGGACAGCATCCCTCCCGAACGGGCCCGCGAATTCGCCTGGGAAGGATGGCGCCGGAACGACCTGATCCGCTTCGGACTGTTCGAAGGAGCCTGGGGCTTCAATCCCGGCGGCGGCAGCCCCGATCTCCGTATCTATCCCGTGCCTAGTACCGAACTATCCCTTAACCCCAACCTCGCGCAGAACCCGGGGTATTAACCAATAAATTTTGCCCAAAAACATAGAGGCTGTCCATTCATCGGACAGCCTCTCTCATTTTATTTTTTCACATTCATCTTTTCCCTTAACTTTACCGTATCGGCGGCTGGGCTTTATGCCCCCTAACGACAAAGATTTGAAAAGGGCTTCAAGTGTAGCCCTTTTCGCTTTTTAGTATCTTAAAAATGTTTTTGCTCCAGATTAGTTTGACAGGCAGCACATAAAATCTATTCTTATAAAATATAAGCAGTTCTTTCAGCAGTTTATTTTTTCCTGTACCGCTTCGTAATCCGTCGATTAAATCCTTCGCCGAAATATCAGATCTTATATCCAACACTATCCTGGAGGCCTGATGTGATCCGCTGATGATCCTGTTTGCAATGGTATCAGGATTAGTACTTGTCACGCATTTCATGTCGGCCTCAAGAATGATCGTATCCCTTAATAAATACACGTCAAATTTCTTCTGATCCCTTTTAAACAACCCCACCGGAGCAAATACCACATCATAATTCATCTGTGCCAGCTTTATCGCAGTCTGACGCTCATGCTCAAATTCCATACAGATCGATTCCGATAACACCCTCCTGCCCGTCCTTTTATCCTCGTAATACAAGTACCAATCCCTCGCAGCCAAAATCTTCTGTATTTCGTTCCGTCTTTCCCTCGCATTCTTCGCCATACGATACGCCCTGATCGCAGAAACGAAAAAAGCAATATCAACCAGTAAAGGCACAAACCCATCCCCAGGTTCAAATTCCCGATTGATCTCCTCCTTACCCTCAGCCCATTCCCTTTCCATAAAATAAGGTTTGAGGGATCAAAACTAAGAGTCTAATACTACCGGCAAAATAAACATTGCGGACGCTAATAAAATCCCGCATCGCTCACCCCTTCATCAAGAAGAAAAACAATCAGGCTCCTGGGTCCATGAGCCCCCAGCACCAGCGACTGCTCGATATCCGCCGTCTTTGACGGCCCCGCAATAAACGTCGCAAAACCA
This sequence comes from Chitinophagaceae bacterium, assembly GCA_003167015.1. Taxonomy (GTDB): domain Bacteria; phylum Bacteroidota; class Bacteroidia; order Chitinophagales; family Chitinophagaceae; genus Puia. The sequence goes on from PMUF01000224.1 coordinate 2,620, forward strand.
TAATCGCTCATCCCGTCTATCCGCTCGTATGCCGTATGCATATCGGCAACCATCGCATCACGCCGCAGAACCAATGCCAGGTGCTGCGTGATGAAAGGCAGCGCCCTCTCGATCATCTGGTCTTCGGTCATCCAGCAGGCGCCATTCTCCGCCACACCGAAATGAGCTCGGAGGACGGCCAGATCGGCATTCTCCAGCGTATGCGGATCATCGTAATGCACGGCAACCTCTCCAAAGGAACCCAGTTCCGGGCAGCCGGAGACGATACGCCGGGCATCGGGATGCTGCTCGTGGAGAATAGCAGCGATGCGATCATAGCCTGACACCAGGAAGACCTGGCCGCCGATCCCTTCCAGCATCGTCGTAAAAGCAGCCGAAAGATCGGCATCCGCACCTTGTGACGCCCCACCCGTCGACGGATCGCCCGCACCTCGCGGAGCTCCGACCGCCGGCAGCTCCCGCAACGGCGGTTGATTATTTTTTATCGTGCCCAGTATTTTTTCCCTGCTGTTCATAATTTTTTTTATACCATTCACCAAATGATTCCTCCGGCGGCGCCGGCATCTCCCTTTGCTTATACCACGCATTGAAGCCGTTATTTACCGTAAACGGCACATGCGCCATCACCCACCGTCCCGTCCTGCCCGCGGTATGATAGACGGCCGGATGCGACAACACCCAGTTCATCGTCTGCATGGCAGCCTTCTTCCCCACGGGTGCATAGCCTTCCTGCACGATCACCTGCCGCCATTTATATAACTGTTCATGGATGTCGATCTTCACCGGGCAGACATTGGAACATGATCCGCACAGCGTACTCGCAAAAGGAAGATCGGCATATTTTTTCATATCCAGGTTGGGCGTCAG
>PMUF01000231.1 GCA_003167015.1 Chitinophagaceae bacterium
GGACAAGACCCGCAAGGCTGTCAAGAACATCCAGGCAAAGGTTGAAAAACCCACTCTGGGCGATCTCGGCGCTTTAGCTTCCATCAAGGAAAAGCTGAAACAGGAAGAGAAAGATCAGCATACGTCAGGCGGACCTGCCACCGGGGGTGGAGAAGCTGCGCACTAAGCTTGAATAGAATAGTCAAAAGGCCCCGGCGAACCGGGGCCTTTTTTATTTTAGTGAGTCAAGGAGAGACTCATTGAATTCCAGCAGAGAATTAAGCTTGAAATCGGCGGCGCCCCATTTGGGAAGGGCGTATTGGTCGTGTACGGGAATGGCGACACATTTCATCCGGGCGGCTTTGGCGGCGATCAGGCCATTGAAGGAATCTTCGAATGCCAGGCATTCGAGAGGGCTGGATGATAGCGCAGCGGCGCAATCCATATACACCTGGGGATGCGGCTTGCCGAAAGGAAGGTCGCCGGCGGAGGAGACGACGTCGAAAAAGTCGCCGATATTCAACTTGTCGGTTACGATCTTTGCGAGGGATAATGGCGAGGAGGTGGCCAGGCCGATGCGGAAGTTTTTCCCTTTGAAGAAATCAAGCACCTGGTGGACGCCGGGCAGCGGCTCGGCCATTGTCCGGATCTTTTCGAAGACATTGGCGTGCAGGGCTGCAGTGGCGGCAGGGATCAAACCTTTGTCGATGCCGAAATAACCGAACCAATAGTCGAGCCATTCGGGTGTGCGAAGGCCTGTAGTGTGGTGATACTGGATAGGGGAAAGCGTGACGTTGAATTGACGGAGCGTCTCCGTACCGGCTTGCTGCCAGCAGGGTTCGGAATCGATCAAAAGACCATCCATGTCGAAGATGACTGTGTTGAGTTGCATAAGCGTCAAAGTTACTGAGATGTGTGAACAGTTCATGAGATGTGTGAACAATTCCGTACTTTCGGCAGGCGGAGGATAGTTCCGTTCTACTGAAAAACATGCCCATGAGCCTGAGAGAACGATTGAAGAATTTTCGTTTCGTGAGAAAGCTAGTCTATGCCATAGTAGGAGTGGTATCCTATCCTGGTCTGACGATGGTGAACCGCCTGAAGATCAGCGGTACGGAACATTTGCAGCGGCTGCCTAAAGGGAATGTTCTTTTCGTCAGCAATCACCAGACCTATTTTGCGGATGTCATCACTTTTCTGCATATTTTCTGTGCCGTCAAATGGCGAAAGAAAGACAGGCTCGGCCTGCCTTATTACCTGTTAAATCCATTTACGAATGTCTATTATGTAGCGGCGGAAGAGACGATGCGGGCTACATGGGTGAGCCGGCTATTCACCATGGCGGGTGCGCTGACTGTCCGTCGGACCTGGAATAAGGAGAGTACGGAGGTGCGAAAGGGACTCGATCCTTCGGATACTCGGAAGATCACGCGGGCGCTGGAAGACAGTTGGGTGATCACCTTTCCCCAGGGGACTACCAAAGCATTTGCTCCGGGCCGAAAGGGCACGGCGCTGATCATCAAGCAGAATAAGCCGATTGTAGTGCCGGTGGTGATCGGCGGGTTCTGGCGCGCCTTCGATAAGAAAGGGTTGAAGTTCAAGAAAAAAGGGGTACAGCTGACCGTGGTGTTCAAAGAGCCGCTGGTGCTGGATTACGATGCGCCGGCGGAGCGGATCATGGAGCAGGTGATGGACTCGATCGAGCAGAGCAAGAAATTCATGATGCGGGGTGCGCATCACTGGGTCAAAGAGCCGGTATGAACGGAAAACTTCACCAGCGAGTAGCCAGCCAGGCCTTCACTCGTTATTCCCTGTACAAATAAAACGTAATTCCCGGTCAGGTCGGAAGTATACAATGTCAGCTGCTTTTTCCCGGCGGTGTCCGTCGTTATTTCGGGAGACCAAAGCAGTTGATTCCTGAAGTCTGGTATGGTGCTTTGCTCCTCCGCATCTGTCTCATATACCGGAGAATAAAATTCACGTTGCTGGCTGAGCCCATTGTATTGTATGGCGACGGCGTTGGGATCCAACTCGTAACCGGCTAACTGGCCGTCATAGGATTTGAAGCTCACAATGCCGTCGGAGATTGCGGGGCCAAGAAAATACCGGTGCGAAATGACGTCTATCCTTTCGATCTTTAAGGGGTCGGTAGCCACCATTTTATCGCCGTTAAATACGGGAACTCCATCGATCAACAGCAAGGGATCATCATCGAAAAATAAATTGAACAGGGCATTTCTGACCCGGAAATAAGCCTTACCCGACCGCCTTCTCACGTGGACATTATCGACGAATTCCTGAATGACCTCTTCCATCGTGGTAAAGCGGGTATAGTCGTCCAGGCGGTACTGCCGGTCGGGTTGTCCATAAAAGGGGATCGTATCTTCCATTACAGGTTGAAAACGGTTTTTCAAGGTGCTGCGATAGGTATTTTCAGCCTGGGAATTGATGCTTCGGTACAACAGCTGGGCCGCAAACTTTTGGGGATACAGTGAATCCGGCAAGGGAAGGTAGGAATATTGGTCAGAGAAGGGATTGGCGATGTCTATCCTGTCATTGCTATCGGTCTGGCTGCTCGTTTGCACGATCAGTTCTTTCGTGCCGTGAAAGTTATCCAAATGAAAATAAATGTTGCCATCGGGCCGGCTAATGGCGGTGGATAGCCTGAATGACTTCCCGGGGACGGAGAGATAACCGTTGACCTGCGGGGTCGGAAGGCCTGTCCTTCTGTCTGTTACCTTTCCGGTGACAATGGGCCCGTCGGTTTCCGGAAGGAATTCAAAATAGGGTTGTTTGTCCTTCATCAAATCTTCCCAGCGAAACCGAGTCCACCCCTGGGTCAGCATTAAATTATCCCATGCCTCCGCCGCTTCCGGCCCTGTCTCACTAAAATAATAAGACAGGGAGTCAATCCTTCCTTTCAGATCGGAGCCAAGCAGCAAATAGCTGAGAATATTTTCTCCGGGAATGGATTGCAGGGAGTCGATGAGGAATACTGACATAGAAAGGTTGGCGGGTACGGGGAGGCCGGAAGGGTCTGTGGCAGACAGGTCGACCGAGATTTTTTTTCGGATGGGGAAGGCAGGCCCGGTGTCAGTGCCGGAAGTCGTCAGGGGCTCCCTGGCAACGGCGTCGATATGCAGCTGCTCCCGCGGTCGTTTGAAATACAATCGTTCACAAACCGGCATTCTTTCGCCATCGAATATAGTGATATGCGAAATTCCCTCGCCCAGGCTATCCTTGTCGATATAAAAATATGCCGCATTATTGGCCAGGCTATTGACCTGTACACTTTTCAGCACACCGCGGGTATGGACAAAAAGGTACAATAAAGGGCTGGACGGGGGGGAGGAGCCGGATGGGGCGCCGGCGACATGCACGATAATCCGCAGCCGATGTTCATCGCTGTTGTCCACCTGCATAGCATATCCCTGGTCATAGGCGGCAGGTAGTTCCTGCCTGATGATCCTGTGGTCAATTTCCGTCAGTGCGGTGTACCTATTTCCCCTGGCCGGGGTAAAGGTGAGTTTGCCCATTCCAAAGCGGGCGGATTGAAACCCTGTTATGGTATCTTTATTTTGATCGATGATGACGCCGCGGCAGGGTATGCCTTTTCCGGAGGCGGATGTCGCCTTGAAGGCGACGACAGCCGTCAGGCCATTGACGAGGTTGCCTCCTTCAGGAAAGAACCGGATATCGCATGCGGCGGCCTGGGGTGATGCAGGGGAAGCTGGGGCTGCGGGAGAAGATGTAGAAACGGGCGAAGATGAGGGGGTGGGCGAAATTGAGGACGCGGGAGACGATGAAGACCGGGTGTTCAGTATGGTCAACGGCTGCATAAAATAGAAGTCCGGGCTGAAATTTTTCATCCAGTTGGTATAGGCGCGAAAGACAAACTGGCCGGATGCAATATTCAGGGGTATCCTCAATGAACCGTCGCCCTTGCCATCCGTGATTTCGATTTTTGCCTGAAGGACGGGATGCTGGTCTTTGTCGAGTATTTCTATATAGGCGATCCCCGAAAGGGACAGGGGTTTATTTGAATTCCCATCGATATCGTACACTTTGAACCAGATCGTCTCGCCGGCGAGGTAGAAGGTCCGGTCAATATGAACAAAGAGCTTTTCCTGCGGCGCCTGTGACCGGTAGCGGCTGAAGGCTGCCCGGAGGCTATCCTTTCCGCTTTCCTGCGCCTGGGTGGAAATTTCCTGCGCCTGGGTGAAAAGGCCCGCATACTTATGCGAAGCCGCTCCTCTCACGGCGTTTTGGACGATCCGGGCGTACTGCGGCGGCAAGGAGCCGCCGAACATGG
>PMUF01000161.1 GCA_003167015.1 Chitinophagaceae bacterium
GCAGGTATCTCATCATGTTCAGGGAAATAGCGGTCGATCAGTACGACCGGCTTATTCTCGGCCTGCAGTTTCCTGATCTCCTCCGCCAGTTCGGGCGTAGGCGTAATGATATATCCATCCACCTGCCGCTGCGACAGCATATTGATCAGCTCACGCGCCTTTTCTTCGTTATTATCCGTGCTGCAATACACCACCTTGTAATCGTATTTTTTTGCCTCGTCCTCGATGGTCTTGGCTAGCGTGGCAAAGAAGGCATTGGAGATATTTTCCACGATCAGGCCGATCGTCCTGGTCTTCCCCGTTCGCAATCCCCTTGCCAGCTGATTGGGACGATATCCCATTTCCCGCGCCACATTCTCCACTTTTTCTATAACTTCGCGGCTGATACGCATCTTTACCGCCTTGTCATTCATCACAAAAGATACTGTGGAGACCGAGACTCCGGCCTTGCGGGCAATATCACTGATGGACACTTTCTTCATTAACCTGTGAAATTAGAATGTATGTTAAAGATATGAACTAAATCGTTTTAGCGCATAAATCTTTATAAAAACTTTATTTCTTTTTCTTATTATTATGGGAGAACCCCAAAACTAACTACTGGTAATGAGAAAGCTGCTGCCGATAGCCTTGCTATTGCTGTATGCCTGCACCTTCCGGGCTGAAGCACAGCCTTCCCAGCCCTGGCCTGCCGGGCAGGATACCTCCCTGTTACCCATCATCACGCTCGCATCCCCGGCTTCCCGGCCCGCAGCCCCTTCTTCATTCCCCCATTCATCGATGGGCCGGCCAGTCTCCGGCAAGGCAGGCACTACATCTCCGGCAGCAGTCACGCTGAGGGTCTTCAACCCCTCTCCCACTTTGGCTTTGACCAATTTGAAGCTGGAATGGGCATTGGAGGTGAATGGTTCGTTACGGCAGAAAGGCGCCACGGGAAGTCTGTCAGTTGCCCCGCATCATACGTCGCTCGTCCATCTACCAGCACGGCTGCCCGGCGGGGACAGCAATGAGATCTTTCTTCGGCTGCGTTGCCTCCGGGTACCTCTGCCATCTTCCGGCGCTGTCAAGACCCGGGTTGCCGGAGAACGGCCCAAAATCTCCCCCACCCTCCCGGTGGTACTCCTGGAAGAGCAGCTGCTCGTGCAGACGCCGGCCGGCAACACGCCGGAAGTCCGCCCGGATGGCGATCTGTCCTTTACCGATATGAACGACACTTTTACTATCCACTCGCCGCTGATCCATATCGAATTCAACAAACAAACGGGCTGGCTGCAACGGTATGAGTCGGCCGGCGCCGTCCTGCTGACCGACACGCCGGTACTTAAATCGAATTTCTGGCGCCCCTTCGGTCGCCAAAGGCTTGCCGCAAGCGATGCCGGCGATACCGGCGATATCGCCTGGCAGGAAGCCTCGCTCTATCCCCATTTGCAGCTGTTCTCGACCAGCACCGGCAATACAATGATCATCGTCAGAGCCGAATACACCCTGCCGCCCACTTCCTGCCTGTTGCATGTCAGCTATACCATCAACGCAAAAGGAGAAATGCTGGTGGGACAACAGCTGGAGGCCGACTCCACACAGAAGGGCGAGGTGCTGCCCTGCTTCGGCATGCGGTGGTTACTGCCCGCCACCTATGACTCCATCGAATACTATGGCCCGGGCAGAAAGAAGGATGCCCTCAGCCCCGATGCCTTCGCCAGCGACTTCGCCGGCCCCGACGCGGCCGTCGACGACTCCGCTCCCCCGCGCGACTCGATCCGGCTGCAGGCCCCCTGGGTAGGCATCTATCACGATACCGTCGGTGATCCATCGTCTCCGGCTAGCCATCAACGGAACCAGTCGATGATCACCGCCATCCGGTGGATCAGAATCACCGGCCCCGACGGCAGCGGCCTGCTCATTACGGCAGACAGCACACTCCTCAACGCCGGTGCGATACCATCCGCCGGCATGATGACAACCACTCCATCTGTCCTGCTGCGCATCGATTCGCGACAACCGGCAGCCCCCGGCATCCCCGGCGACAACCGCCAGCTTTCCTACAGACTGCCCTACGGAAATTATCGCTGCACATACAAGGTCAGCCCGATCAGTTCCCATCAAGCCGCTGTCATCAGCCATCCCTGAAACGATCGGCACGATCAGAAAAATTGCTAAAAGGATTTAACAAGGCTCCTGTATCATTCTTCGCGAGCGCCTGTCGCTGCTGCATTTGGAGAATCACAACCTGTGCGCGCCTTTGCGTCTATTTTACGCACCCGTATAAGTGAAATTAATTTTTTCTTGCAAAAAATTAATCGGGAAATGAACGGACGAATAGTTTTTTTACTACCTTCGTATCAACAGCAGATTCCATCTTTCCTAATCTGTTTTCCCTACCGAAGATAGCTTGCATAAGAGAAGTGTTATCGAACTCAATTCATCACTTTTTTAACACCTCATCAGATGAAGCCCAATGTCATCCCGGTTACCTCCGCATCCACCAACTCGCCGCTGACAGTTTTGCCGACTGCCAAAATTGTCAGGCACCCCCGATCAAAAAAGATACGGGAAGAAGATATGCCTATTATCCGTTTGGATTCGGCTTTGGATCCCCCGGACGAAGAAACCCTGCGACGGCTCAATGCCATCGCCCGGCAATATCCCTTCTGTATTCTGCATCGCGGTAACCGGCACAACGGCTTACTGTAGGCTCTTTTGACACCCCCCTACGCCTGTTCCGGCAATGCCTTTGAGTTCAGGACGACGACCAGCTGACATCCTTTCCCCGGCGCCGATTCGATCTCTACCTTGCCATTATACAGCTCAGCCCGGCTGATGATATTAGAAATACCAACCCCTTTCCTGCGTATCCGGGGATCGAACCCTTTGCCGTCATCCGTCAGCCGGAGACTGACCTGCTCCTGCTCATTATACAGCTCGATATCGACATGGTTGGCCTGGGCGTGCTTCAGGATATTATTCAACTGCTCCTGGATGATCCGGTAGATATTGATCTTCTGCTCGGGCTGGAGCTCGTCTTCATCCAGTCCCGCAACGTCCAGCCTGATCTTCATCCTTTTGACCGACTGAATGCTGCGGATCAGTTCCCTGATCGTCTGCACAAGCCCCAGGTCATTCAGGCTCGGGGTGATCAGCTCGTGAGATAATTTGCGGATCTCTTCGATCGCCATGGAAATATTCTTCCGGCTTTTGTCCAGCAGTTCGATCCTGGGCTCCCGCTCCTCGATCGCAACGTCAAGGTACAGTTTGGAAGTGGCCAGTATCTGATTGATATTGTCATGGAGCTCCTGACCCAGCTCAAACCGCTCTCTTTCCTGGGCGTCCAGTACCACCTCCGTGATCTGCTGCTGCTTGAGCCGGTGTTGCAACGCCAGCTCTTTTTCCAGCCGGATCCTATCCGTCACATCGTTGATGATCACCTGCATGCAGATCTTGCCGAAATAGTCGATCAGGTGGGAGGTGATCTCCACGATCATGATATCGCCCCGCCGGTTGCAATGATGCCATAATTTCGGCCCGGCCGAAACCAGCTGCCTGCCCTCCCGCAAGACTTCAACCGAACCAGCCGCCATCCCTTCACGCCCACCGACCGGGTACAGGCTCTCCATAAATTCCTCTGCTTCGCCCGGCGGATGCAGGTCCCGCATGGTGAGACAGTGAAATTCCTCCTTACTGAACCCATATTTTTCCATGGCGGCATTATTGACCTCGACGATATGCAGACTGTCGGGGTCGAATATCCAGGTGGGAAAAGGGTTCTTATAAAAGATCTGCCGGTATTTCTCTTCCGAAGCGAGGATAGTCTCTTCGGAATGCTTACGCGCCGTAATGTCCTGTATGGCCCCAATCATCCTGACCGGACGCTGCCCGGCAGAGTAGATGATATATCCCCTGTTATGTACATACGCATACTCTCCGTCCAGCTTCCTCAGCCGGTATTCATCTTCCCATTTGTTGCCCGAACCCTCCCGGATCAGATGATGCAGCTTATAGAGCACCCTTTCCCTGTCCACCGGATGGATGACACTTTCCCACAGGTGCTCCGGGGAATTGGCATCGACGACATCGTACCCGAATAGCTTCTTATAGGTGTCTCCTACGATGAAAACCTTTCCCGCGACGATGTCCCAATCCCAGATCGCATCATTGGTGGCCCGGACCACGGTGTTGAACCGCTCGTTGCTCTCCCGCAGGTTTTCGAGCGTCCGCTCACGCTCGAGACTGTATTGTATGGTCTTGACCAACAGACTTTCCGTCAGTTCGCCCTTCACCAGGTAGTCCTGGGCGCCCTCCTTGATGGCCTCCAGTGCAAGGGTCGTATCCGATAGGTGCGTAAGGATGATAACGGGGATCTTGTTGACCACTGCCTTCAACTGGCGGAAGGAATGGATGCCAAAGCTGTCCGGCAGGCTGAGATC
>PMUF01000029.1 GCA_003167015.1 Chitinophagaceae bacterium
AACGCCTGAAGGGCCTGAGACCATCGCCGGCAGTCATATTCTTGTCGCCGTCGGGCGCCGGCCGAATGTCGAAGCGCTCGATCTCGATTTGGCCGGCATCCGCTACGAGCCGCACGGCATCGTCGTCGACCGGCGGCTGCGCACCACCAACAAGCGCATCTACGCCATCGGTGACGTCACCATCGGGCCGAAATCCACTCATCTCGCCACTTATCATGCGGAACTCGTGGTCCGGCACGCGCTGTCCCGCCAGCAGGTCGGCCTCGACCATCACACCATCCCGACCGTGACCCATACCGATCCGGAACTCGCCCAGGTCGGCTTCCTGGAGGACGAGGCCCGCGCCCATGCCGGCGCCATCCGCGTGCTGCGCTCGCCCTATCGCGAGAACGACCGGGCGCTGGCCACGGAAGCGACCAAAGGCCACATCAAGGTCATCACCGACCGTAAAGGCGACATCCTCGGCGCCACAATTGTCGGGGCCGGGGCTGGGGAACTGATCGCCGCCTGGACCTTGGCAATCACGCAAAAGCTCAATATCCGCGCCTTTGCCGGCCTGATCGTGCCCTATCCGGCCTATGGGGAGGTGGGAAAACGCGCCGCCATGACATATTTCATGCGGGGTTTGACGAGTAATCAGGTGCGTCGCATCATAGGGTGGCTGCGCCGTCTGGGTTGATTGCGAGATTTGGCTGAAAGCAAGATTTGGCTAAGGCAAGACTTGTTTGCAGGCAAGACAGGCGCCGAGGCTTACGCGAATGAGTGAAGATACCGCCGCCCGGCCGGAATCGGTCCGGGTGCCGCGCTTCGGCCTTTCGGGAAAGCTCCTCGTCCTCACGATCCTGTTCGTGATGATCGCGGAAGTGCTGATCTATGTGCCGTCGGTGGCCAATTTCCGCGTCACCTGGCTCAAGGACCGGCTGCAGACCGGCTATACCGCGGCGCTGGTGCTCGACGCCGCGCCGAACGGCATGGTGCCCGACAGCCTCGCCAAACAAATCCTCGACAGCATCGGCGCCCGGCAACTGGGAAGCCTGCCCGTCCTGATAAATGCGGGCGGTACCAAAGTCCTGTTTACGGAGGCCGATCTGTATGATTATGCGGGGTTGTGGCTCCGGGGAGACAACCGGGGCGGTCTGGACGCCGACTTCCCCCGGCATCCCAGGGAGATGAAGGAAAACGGTGTGCGCGACCGCAGGGTGCTCAGCCGGGAAGCATATGTAGCAGTGGCAAAAGACAGAAAGGAACTGCCCTGGAGGGTGCTGGCCATCGCAGATGAGGATGGGGATCTCCTGACAAATACGCTGGTGTACCAATTGTCCAGGCCGGCCGCCGGGGATGCGGATTTCAGTTGGGTGAAGTCCGGGAAAGCAGCCTGGGACTGGTGGAATGATAACAACATATATAACGTGGACTTCCGTGCAGGGATCAATACGGCCACCTACAAATACTATGTGGATTTTGCGGCCCGGTATGGCCTCGCCTATATTATCCTGGACGAAGGCTGGAGCCCGGTGGGGGATATCACCAGGGTGGTTCCTGATCTGAATATGGAGGAGCTGCTGGCATATGCCCGGCAGAAGAAGGTGGGCGTTATCCTCTGGGTATCCTGGCTTTCCCTGGATAAGCAATTGGAATCGGCCCTGGACCTGTATCAACGCTGGGGCATAGCAGGAATCAAGGTCGATTTTATTCAGCGGGACGACCAGTTGATGATCAACTATTATGAGCGGGTCGCCAGGGCTACCGCCGACCGTAAAATGCTGGTGGACTTCCATGGGGCCTGCAAGCCTACCGGCCTTGACCGACAGTATCCCAATGCGCTGACCAGGGAGGGCGTCTATGGCAACGAGAACAGCAAGTGGGACTATGCCGGCAATCCATGGGGACTGGGACCGGAACACAACGTCACGATCCCCTTCACGCGCATGGTCGCCGGTACGATGGATTATACGCCGGGAGCCATGCTGAACGCGCAAAAGGAGGACTGGGCCGCCATCTACCGCAATCCCATGAGCGAGGGCACGCGCTGCCAGCAACTGGCCATGTACGTGGTATACGAAAGCCCGCTCCAAATGCTGTGCGATAACCCTACCCATTATTATAAGGAACCGGAATGCATGGATTTTTTAAGCGCCGTGCCCACGGAGTGGGACAGTACCGTGGTGTTGCAGGCCAAAGTGGGTAACTATGTCGCCGTTGCCCGCAAGGCCCATAACGGGGATTGGTATATAGGAGCCATGACGGACTGGACGCCAAGGGACCTTAGCCTGGACCTCTCTTTCCTGGGCGGCGGAGACTGGCGGATGGACAATTGGCAGGACGGGATCAATGCGGACCGGAATGCCCAGGACTTTAAGCGCATCCAGGGTTTGAAGGTAAGCGCCGGACAAACATTGACTGTACATCTTGCCCCCGGCGGAGGATTTGCGGCAAAGGTCAGGAAGGCGGAATAAATATATTAGCTTTCAAGACAAAATTTTTTTCGTGAATAAAATAATCGTTATAACGCTGGTCCTTTTGTTTCAGGGGGTTTCCCCGGAATCTTATGCGCAGAACCCCTTGCGTTTATGGTATCAGCAGCCTGCGAAGACCTGGGAGGCTTGTGTCCCCTTAGGCAATGGAAGACTGGGGGCCATGCCGGATGGAGGTGTGTTCAATGAAAATATTGTGCTCAATGATATCACTCTTTGGTCGGGAGGTCCACAGGATGCGGACGAGCCGGGCGCGGTGCAATACCTGCCGCAGATCAGGCAATTGTTGTTTGCGGGGAAGAATGACGAGGCGGAGGCTTTGATCAACCGGGTGTTCGTATGCCGGGGCAAGGGCTCGGGCTCCGGAGATGGGGCCAATGCGCCTTACGGATCCTACCAGGTGCTGGGGAATATGCATCTGGCTTACGCGTATGGCGATAAGCCGGCGGTGGGCGAGGCCCTTGACTATACCCGTGAACTGTTCCTGGACAGCGCCCTGGCAAAATGCCAATTCAGGATAGGGGAAATCACTTACCGTAGGGAATATTTTACCAGCTTCACGGGAGACGTTGTGATCATCCGTCTTTCCGCGGATAAGCCGGGAAAGGTCAGCCTGACCCTGTCCCTGGATCGTCCCGAGCGCTATACGACTGCGGTGAATGGGCAAGAGCTGGATATGTCGGGGCGTCTCACTAACGGAACGGATGGCAATGGGATGCGATACCTGGCCCGGGTACGAATGCTGCCGGAAGGCGGCCAACTCCTTGCCGGCGACACCTCCCTTCAGGTGAAGGATGCCAACTCGGTGGTCATTTATATATCAGCGGGCACGGATTTTTGGTCTCCGGGATATGGCGGCCGGTCCGCCCTGATGCTCAGGCGGGCGATGAGCAAGCCTTACCGGGTGGAGAAGGCTGCACATATATCTGCCTACCGGAAATTGTTTAGCCGGGCTTCCCTCTCGCTCGATGCCGGGGGCCTGCCCGGCGCCGCAGCCAACGGACGTGCCGCCGCACTGCCCACCGACGAGCGTCTTCAGGCCTTCACCCGGGATTCCTCCGATAATGGCCTTCCCGTGCTCTATTTTCAATATGGCCGATACCTTCTTATCAGCAGCACGAGACCTGGCCTATTGCCACCCAACCTGCAGGGCTTGTGGGCCAATTCCATCCGGACGCCCTGGAACGGGGATTACCACCTGGACATCAATGTCCAGATGAACCACTGGCCCCTGGAAGTGACGAACCTGCCCATGCTGAACGAACCTTTTTATTCCCTGGTGAATGGTCTGGTGGCGCCCGGTGAAAAAACAGCCCAAGCCTATTATAATGGGAAGGGCTGGGTGGCGCACGCTATTACCAATATCTGGGGATATACGTCTCCCGGGGAAGACGCGTCCTGGGGCGCTACGAATTCCGGATCGGGATGGCTTTGCCAGGTGTTGTGGGAACATTATGCCTTTACCCGGGATTCGGCTTACCTGCGCAGGATTTATCCGATCCTGAAGGGGTCTGCGGAATTTTATCTGAGCACGATGGTCAGGGATCCGGATAAAGGGTGGCTGGTCACGGCGCCTTCCAATTCGCCGGAGAATGCTTTCCGCCTGCCTGACGGCAAGACGGCGCATGTCTGTGTTGCCCCGACCATCGACAACGAGATCATCGGGGAACTGTTCAGGGATGTGGTCGAGGCGGGGGAACGGCTGCGTATAGACGCAGAGTTCAGACAACGCGTCGCGGCAGCGGCCGGTCTGCTACCCCCGGACCAGGTCGCCAGGGATGGGCGGTTGCAGGAGTGGCTGAAGGATTACCCGGAAGTGGAGCCCCATCACCGGCATGTCTCGCATTTATGGGGATTGTATCCCGGCACGGAGATCTCCCCGGCAGGTGAGCCGGCGCTGGCCAGAGCGGCCGCGGCCTCGCTGGAAGGCAGGGGCGACATGGGCACGGGCTGGTCGCTGGCCTGGAAGATGAACCTCTGGGCGAGGTTGGGAGAAGGTGATCGTGCTTTCAGGCTGCTGCAGGATCTGTTGAGGCCCACCGGGGCCACTGCCGTCAATATGGTGGACGGCGGAGGGACCTATCCCAACTTGTTCTGCGGGCATCCGCCGTTCCAGATCGACGGGAATTTCGGCGGCTGTGCGGGGATTGCGGAAATGCTCCTGCAAAGCAATGCCGGTTATATCGAGCTGCTGCCGGCTATTCCGGATGTTTGGAAAGACGGCAGCTTTACTGGGTTGTGCGCGCGCGGCGGAGCCGTAGTCAGCGCCCGGTGGAAAGACCACCGGATCACCACGGTTGGTATAACGGCCACGGCTACCGGGCATGTCAGGCTGAAGACGCCGGCCGGCGATGTCATAGACCTGCCTATGCGTCGGGGACAGCACGTTGACATG
>PMUF01000656.1 GCA_003167015.1 Chitinophagaceae bacterium
CCCAGATCTATACGCAGGTCGCTATCCGCGCCCTGCAGCAGATCCACGCCGCCACGCACCCGGCAGAGGCCCACGCTACGCTCTCGGCTGCGCAACGGTCGGCAGCCGAGCGAGAGGGCTTGCTGGCGGCGCTCCAGGCCGAGACCGAGGAGGACGAATAGCCGAGCGGCTAAGAGAAAAATATAGTGAATCACTATATTTTTAAGCACGGTCTCTCTGAGGAAAAATCCTCGAAATAGCTCTTGACAGGGTTTTGGAAAAAACGGCAGCTAAGAAGAAAAGTCAGCATGACACTGATTTTTCCGCTCACTGGAAATCGAAAAAAAAGCTCTTGACAGGTTTTAGGCGGGAGCCAGGTCCGGCTGCGATATACGTCCGGCGTATATCCACAGGCACGGCTTCGGCAACAGCGAACGGTGGAAAAATCGTGAAATTGGCTCTTGACAGGTTTTTTGCAAAGGCCGGTCTGCGGGCTGTCGGGACGGCCCAGCCGTTACTACATAGCGTAGTATTTTCCAACTCAGAAAAAATCCTCCGATCCCTCTTGACAGGGTTCTGGAGGGAGCCGCCGTTTTTAAGCAGCTAAAGGAAAAAACAGGAATGAGGGTATCATCATGAGTATGGCAACGATCCACATCTCGGAAGACGATGCTGCGCGCGATTTTCCAGGGCTGCTGGCGCGTGTGCGCGCTGGCGCGGAGGTTGTGATCGAGAACGGAGCGAACCCGGTGGCTGTGATTCGTACGGCGGCTCCGCCGCGCCGGTCCATCTCCGAGTCCATCGCTTTGGCCGAAGCCCGGTCGAAAGATCTGGGCTATGATAAAACGCATGTGCTGACCTTTGGGATGCGGGGCATACGGAATAATTATGAATCGGTGAAAGGAGCCCTCCTTCAGCAGTCCGGGGTGCAGGGGGTCACAGCAGGTTCTTCAGAGATCATCGATCTGAACATGATCAGCGGTGACAATGATTGGGATGGAAAAGCCGCCAACCAGACCTTTATCCTCCACCCGATGTGGGTAGACAAGGACTTCCTTTCCTTCTTTAAAATGAAACTGGTGGAAGGCACCGGCTTTACCGGCACTGCAGCTGATTCCGGTCATTTCATCCTGAATGAAGCGGCGATAAAGGAAATAGGCATGAAAGACCCGATCGGCAAACGTTTTACTTTATGGAAGTTCAAGGGTACGATCGTCGGCGTCGTCAAAGACTTTCATTTCGCGTCGATGAAACAGAAGATCGGACCGGCTATTTTTCTCAGCAACCCCGGCTTTCTCAACAACATCTACATCCGAACGAACGGCCCGGACCTCGCCGGCGTGATCCGGGAGGCGGGCAGGTTATTCAAACAATATAATACAGACTATCCATTCAGCTATTCCTTCCTGGACGATGACTTCAACAGGCTGTATCAGTCGGAAACGCGGGAGGCAAGCCTTTTCTTCTATTTTGCCGGCATTGCGATTATCATTTCCTGCCTCGGCCTGTTTGCGCTGGCCGCTTATACGAGCCAGAACCGGTTCCGTGAAATCGGGATCAGGAAAGTCCTGGGCGCGAGCGTTCCGGGCATTGTCAGGCTTTTAGCGACGGACTTCCTCCGGCTGGTGCTTATCGCTATCATTATTGCCCTCCCCATCGCGTGGTATGCTATGAACCAGTGGCTGGGGGGATTTGCGTACCGGACGGATATCGGCTGGCTGGTCTTTGTAGCGTCCGGGCTGATTACGGTGTCTATAGCCTTTTTGACCATCAGTTTCCAGGCGGTGAAGGCAGCCCTGACCAACCCTGTGAAGAGCTTGAAATCGGAATAGGGCGCACCAAAAACCCGCAGCCGAAGCTGCGGGCATAATGAAGAAACTTGCCGGCCCTATTGCCCCGTCCCGTACGTACTGTAATTGACCGGCACCCACACATATTTTGCCCCGTCTGCCCTTATATGGCCTATGCCCGGAAAGGACAGATGATCACCGGCCACCCAATAACCGCCCTTTGCCGCTTCGCTGAATGCTTTCTTACGTTGTTGAGCAGCCGCTGCCGGGTCAATATCATATTGAATCGTTACGGCCGGGTCGGCGAACTGAACGGCGGCCACATGCATAATATCGCCAAAAAAAATCAGCCGCTGCCCCTTACTGTCCAGTTCATATAAGGTATGGCCGGGCGTATGACCAGGGCTCGCAATCGGCGTAATGCCCGGCAGCAATTCGTGGCCATAGCCAAATGTTTTGACCCGTCCTGCCTTCAGGTAAGGGCCTACCTTCTGTTTCGCACTGGCAAAATAACCCTTCAATCCCGCCGGCGCACTATCCGCATGGCCCAGGGTCAGCCAAAAGTCCAGTTCAGGCTGACTGACGTAGATCGTAGCATTCGGGAAAACCATTTTGTCGCCATCCATCAGCCCGCCGACATGGTCCGGATGAATATGCGTCAGCAACACCGCATCGATCTGCTGAGGCTGATAGCCGGCATGCAGCAGGCTTTGGGCCAGTTTTCCCAGCGTCGGCCCATATGCATCCGCAGTGCCCGCATCGACAAGTATCAACCGATCGCCGGTTTTGATCACATAGGCATTGACAGAAGTTTCGACAGGCGCTGTCACGCAGCCGGCCTTTAAAAGTCTGTCGATCTCTCCGGGCTGGGTATGAGTCAAAAGTTGATGAACGTCCTGCGGTATGGTGCCATCCGAAAGGGCAGTGATCTCAAAATCACCTACCTGCATCCGATAGTATCCCGGCTGGGCTAAAGATCCGTTGGGAGTGGTTTGTGCGATCGTGATCATGCTGATCGCAAGCTGCAAAACCAGTTGGCTGAAATGTTTCATCTTATATATTTTATAAGACAAAATTCAACTCTTGCCACCAGGCAGTAAAGGGCGTTTGTCACTTTGATGCTGTGACAAATATCACGTCAGCGGCTCAGGCGGCTCAAAGTCTCCCTGGAGACGCCGAGATAGGAGGCAATGAAGGATTTTGGAATGCGGTCGATCGTAGTCGCCTTCCTGTACGAGAAAGGCATGTTTCCTCAGCTTTTTGTGAACAAAATGGGACAGGATATAATCAAATTCCTCATCCGACAAAGGGCTGACGGTTTCTATATGTTTTCTGAGCCAATGAGACACAAATAAAGATAACGGATTTAGGCTACAGGTAAACAAGTATGCCTCAGAACCAGGCATTCATTTTTTTGATCGTCTCATTTATTGCAGTACCTTAGTGTCCCTTTGGATCGATTCCCTATCGAAGACTGCCAGACTTCCCCAACGACTCAATCCCTTTGTAAAATACAGGTACGTGTGTGTTCGCTCAAACCATCGGTTAATTTTTCTTTAACCTTTAATACTTCAGCTCATGAACACCTCTCCATTGGAAGCAGCCGCTTATTCCATTAAACATTGGTATCTGCCATTATTGATCGGGCTGGTGCTTTTTCTGCTGTTCAAGTCGGTCAATGCGATAGCCTGGGCTTATGACCTGAAAAATATGGGCGTCCCCCAATGGGGAAATATTGCCGTTGTGGCCGTCATAGGCCTTATCTTTTCTTTTATCCTGCTTTATAATCCCCTGTTCGCAGGGGTTTCCTTAGTGGTCTGGACCGGCCTCGCCTTTGTGTTTGCCGGGTTCGCCAGTATTTTATTGTCCATTCAATTGAAAAAGGCAAAGGATAAATCAGGGAAAATATCCGATGACCTGAAACGACGTATTGAAAGCATCAAACATGAATATCACCAGGCATTGAGCAAATAATTTAATCACTTATCAAACTTCATCAGATGACCAATCTTATCATTGCTTCTTTCAATGAAGAAGCCGAAGCCATTGAGGCGTCACACAAGCTAAATGAACTGGAAACCATTGGAGACATCACGATCTATGAAATCACCCTGATTAAAAAACCCGCACAGGGAGATGTCGTCGTACTGCAGGCCGATGATTCGACCGAGGGGTTGAGAACCTTATCAGGTGCGGCTATCGGCGGGTTGATAGGGACGCTGGCCGGCCCGGTCGGCACGATCATCGGTATGTTGACAGGCACACTGGCCGGCGAAGTAGCGGAAGATGATCATTATGGCTTTACGGAAGAGTTCCTCGCCAAAGCGACCAGCCAGCTGCAGCCGGGATCGACAGCCATTATTGCAGAAATAGATGAGGACAATGATATCTTCGTCGATAGTTCGCTTACCCCTCTGGGGGCAACGCTGATAAGGACCGACGTGGACTATGAATATAATGAGCAGGCCGACGAAGAGATGGAAGAGTTCGACGAAGATATAGCCGACGAAAGAGAAAAGATCAAGTCCGCTACCACGGAAGAGAAAACCAAAATCCGGAAGAAGATCGCCAAATTAAAAGAGAAGAGAAAAGACAGGATTGCCGAACTGAAAGAAAAAGTCAAAGAAGCCGCTTCGGAGGTCAGGACCTCGGTCAAGGACAGAAAGATTTCCAAAATAAGAAGCAATATTGAAAAGCACCAGAAGAAAATTGCGGCATTGGAAAATAAATTGCAAAAGGTATTAGGCAAGGATCAGAAAGAAGTGGCGCATTGACGACTGGCGATGACTTGCCTGAACAAGGTCATTTTTTCCGTCGCAGTCCTGTAGGCATGGCTGGTGAAGTACGCGAGCGCCGGCGGCTCAGCGGCCGTTGCGATGCGCAGCAGCGCTTCCGCGGCTTTACCCGGGTCACCGGGCTGTCTGCCGTCGACGGAGATGTGCCAGGGCTGCGCCGCTCCGGGGACTCCGGCCGCTCCCGGCATGCCCAACATGCCGGACGTTTGCACCCCCGCCGCTCCGGGCAAGGCCCTCCTGGAAGGGAGCCGCGTATGAAACCCATCGGATAGCACCGCGGTAACCCTGATGCCCAATGGACGGACATCATCGGCCAGCGTCGCAGACAGATCGATAGTGGCTTGCCGGGCCGCCGCATAAAAGGCGTGCCCGTGAGGAGTACCGATCGTCACGCCGGTGATGGGCGCAATGTTGATGATATGGCCGGAGCGCTGCGCCCTCAGCCTTGACATGGCCTTTTGAATGACGGTGATGGTGTGGGCAATGGGTGCGCCGAGACCATACCCCGCGTTGTTGACGACCACATCGATGCGACCGAAGGCCTCACAGGTTTGGCGGATGGAATCGGCCACCGATTGCTCGTCGGCAAGGTCGGCCTCCAGCGGGAGAAAAGAAAGATGCGGCCGCATCGCTTCAGCGAGGCCGGTCCCCGGGACAGCAGCCACCCGGTGACCTTCCCGAAGCAGCCTGTTGATCAGCGCTAACCCCAGCCCTTTAGAAACACCTGTCAAATACCATACTTTCTTGTCCATAGTTCAATTGATTCAGCTCACACAAAGGTAGCCCCGCACAGACCCCCTGCGGATGCGATAATCAATCGAATAAGTGCAAAATTCAAACAGCTCCGCCGTTCCGAAAGGCTCCGGGAGTGACCTGAGCGTTCTTTTTGAAGAAATTGATGAAATGGGAGCGTTCTTCGAAGCCCAGGCACCAGGCGACCTCGCCGATATTCCAATGGGTATGCAGAAGGAGGGTCTTGGCCTCCTGTATCAGTCTTTCGGAGATGAGACGGGTGGTGGTCTTCCCCGACGTTTCGCGGAGAGCGCGATTCAGGTGGTTGACGTGGACGGACAGCTGGGTGGCGTATTGCGAGGGGGCACGCAGAGCGATCTGCTGGATGGGTGATTCAATAGGGAACTGGCGTTCCAGGAGTTCGGTGAACAGGGAGGAGATACGCACGGAAGCATTGGAATTGGCGTAGA
>PMUF01000047.1 GCA_003167015.1 Chitinophagaceae bacterium
CCATCCTTGAGGAATGGTTTTTGCTCTCCCGGTCACAAATAAGATTGTGAGCTACCAACCCATCGAAAATTACGGCATCATCGGCGATCTGAATACCATTGCGCTGGTAGGTCTCAACGGTTCCATCGACTTCATGTGTATTCCGCGGTTCGATTCCCCCAGTGTATTTGCAGCCCTGCTTGATGATAAAAAAGGCGGTTTTTTTTCTATTAGCCCTAACTTTAAGGAAATGAAAAACAAGCAGTTGTATCTTCCCGATACGAATGTGCTGCTGACCCGGTTCTTATCGCCCGATGGGGTAGGAGAAGTCGCGGATTTTATGCCGGTCGATCCTAACGGTGAAAAGAGGTTGATCCGCCGGGTGACGACGGTAAGAGGCGAGGTGACTTATCAATTGAGGTGCTGCCCCCGGTTCGATTATGGAAAAGAAGTCCATAAAGTTATCCAGACTAATGACCGGGAGATCGTTTTTCATGCCGATGGCCCCGATGGGTTATCGCTGAGGCTGGTATCTCCGGTCCCTTTAAAGGCAGATAACGGTGATGCCAGGGCTGAATTTACGTTGAAGGCCGGCGAGTCTGCGAGTATTATTTTGGAAAGCGAGGCCAACTCAACCATTGCGGGAGAGCAGCTGAACGATTTTGCCAGGGAAAGCATGCTCCGGACCATTAATTATTGGAAAGACTGGATGAGCCGGTGCACCTATAAAGGGAGATGGCTGGAAACGGTTCACCGCTCTGCGCTGCTGTTAAAATTACTCTCTTCTTTTGAGTATGGGTCCATTGTTGCGGCCCCAACCTTTGGTCTGCCGGAAAGCATTGGGGGACAGCGGAACTGGGACTACCGGTATACCTGGATCCGGGATGCGTCCTTTACGGTTTATTCCCTGATACGGCTGGGCTATACCAAGGAAGCCGGCGGGTTTATGAAATGGATAGAAGAACTTTTCAAAAAAATAAAAGGCGATGACCGGTTGGGCATTATGTATTCCATCGACGGTGAGCGACAGCTGAAGGAATATACCCTGGATGATTTTGACGGGTATAAAGGTTCCAGGCCCGTGAGGGTGGGAAATGATGCCTACAGCCAGCTGCAGCTGGATATCTATGGCGAACTGATGGATTCGGTATATTTGTACAACAAGTATGGCGACCCAATCTCCTATGATTTCTGGAAAGACCTGGAAAAACAGATAGACTGGCTGAGTGAGAACTGGAACCAACCCGATGACGGCATTTGGGAGGTCAGAGGGGGCCGGCAGCATTTTCTGTATTCGCGTCTTTCCTGCTGGGTAGCCCTCGACCGGGCGATGAAGATTGCAGAGATGCGATCATTTCCCAGGAACGGCCACTGGAAAGAACAGCGGGATAAGATCTATAATAGTATTTTTACGGAGTTCTGGGACGAACAAAAGCAGGCCTTTATGCAATATCCGGGATCGGAGACGGTGGATGCTTCCAGCCTGCTGATGCCCTTGCTGCGTTTTATCAGTCCGAAGGACCCGCGCTGGCTGTCGACGCTGAAACGGGTCGAGGATGAACTGGTGACGGACTCGCTGGTGTACCGGTACCGGCCGGAGGTGGCAGCGCCGGATGGCTTTGTCAGTAAGGAAGGGACTTTTTCGATGTGCTCATTCTGGTATGTGGAATGTCTTTCGCGTTCGGGCCAGTTGGAAAAGGCAAGGTTTTATTTCGAAAAGATGCTGGGCTATGCCAACCATCTGGGCCTTTATTCCGAGCAGCTGGGATTCGAGGGCGACCACCTGGGAAATTTCCCCCAGGCTTTCACCCACATGGGATTGATCAGTGCAGCCATAAACCTTAATTCTCAATTCAATGACAACAGAAATAAAAACATCGATCTGGATCAACTCTAATCAAACCGATTAATGCTTCCACCCCCCCACTCCCGCCACGGCAAACACAAACCCCCATCCCGCATTCAGAAATTACTGAAGACGCTGGGCCCCGGTCTTATCACCGGCGCCAGTGATGACGATCCTTCCGGCATTGTTACCTATGCGCAAGCGGGTGCACAGTTCGGCCTCTCAACTCTATGGACGGCGCTGCTGACCTTTCCGTTGATGGCTGCGATCCAGGGCATGGCTGCCAGGATAGGCATGGTCACCTCCCAGGGCCTGACGGGTACGTTAAAAATGCATTATCCCAAGGTTGTTCTATATGGCATGATCCTGTTTTGTTTCCCGGCTGTGATTCTGAATATCGGTGCGGATATCCAAAGCATGGGAGCGGTGGCCAACCTGCTTTTTCCGCGTGTGCCGACCTTCCTGTTCTGCATTGTTTTCACCGGCATCCTTTTATTCGTCATTATCCAGTATTCGTATCAAAAAATGGCAGCGCTGCTGAAGTGGCTGTGCCTGGCGCTGTTGTTCTATCTTGTGATCCCCTTTATCGTTCATCCGGACTGGAGCGCCGTAGCCAGGCATACCTTTATTCCTTCTATTCGCCTCGACAAGGAATTTTTAAGCATCCTTGTCGCTATCCTGGGCACGACTATCTCGCCTTACCTGTTCTTCTGGCAGGCTACGATGGAGGCCGAGGATATCGAGCATAAGAAGAAAAGGATTTTTGTCAATAAAAGAATGCTCGATGACATGAAGACTGACGTGAACAGCGGGATGTTCTTTTCCAACCTGGTGATGTACTTCGTGATCCTTACG
>PMUF01000130.1 GCA_003167015.1 Chitinophagaceae bacterium
CTGCTCCTGCCCGTTGCCGGATGCCATCCAGGATATTGACTTTTCCATTGCCCGGCCCGCTATAACCGCCGAGCCTGGCCTCCGTGGCATCGACGCCGATCACGGCAATAGAATGGACTTGTTGACCCAGGGGCAAAATGCTTTTTTCGTTTTTCAGCAGGACGATGGATTCCACGGCCGTCTGTCTGGCAAGGGCTTTGTGAGGGGGTTGCGGGCTTGCGTCCGTTACATAAGGGTGTTCGAATAGGCCCAGCTCAAATTTTGCCGTCAGCACGCGGGATACGGCATCGTCGATCCTTTTGGGGTCGATGCCTCCGTCCAGGAAGTGAGGAATAAAGGATGTATGCTGTTGCCAGGATGTCTGAAAGATCACGTCCAGGCCGGCACCGATGGCTTGTGCGGCCGATACGGCATTGTCCGGTGAAGTGAGGTGCAGGGCATTGATGATATTAACGGCATCGGCGTCGGAGATGACGAAGCCTTTGAAATTCCAGTCCTCTTTTAATTTCTTTGTCAGCAGCCAGTCATTGGCTGTAGCGGGTGTGCCGTCCAGTGAATTATAAGCGGTCATAACCGAGCGGGAGCCGCCTTTTTCGAAGCAAGCGCGGAAAGGGGGGAAATATTCCTCCTCCAGCAGCCGGTCATCGAAGTGAATGGGGTAGCTGTCGCGTCCGCCGTCACCCACGTTGGCGATAAAATGTTTGGGTGTGGTGACGATACCCGATTGCTCGAAGGGAGCAACAAAGGCCACGGCCATCGCCGACGTCAGCAGCGGGTCTTCGCCATAGGTCTCTTCCACGCGCCCCCAGCGGGGATCGGAGGCGATATTGATAACGGGGGAGAGGATGTCCCTGATGCCGCGAATTCTTGCTTCCGCTGCGATGGCAGCCGCTACCTGGCTGACGAGGGCTGTGTCCCAGGTGGCCGCCAGTGCAATAGCTTGCGGGAAAACGGTTGCGCCGCCGCGGACCAGCCCGTGCAGGGCTTCATCGAAGGGGATCATGGGGATGCCCAGCCGCGACCGTTCTACAAAATATTTCTGGATGGCATTGATCTTTGCTGCCAGGGTTTTTGCATCGTCTGCCACTCCATAGTCCAGCATCTGCGCGCCGGCATCGCCTTTTTTTGCAGCTGCACTCACCTGGAAGCCGAAGATGCCGTTCTTATATTTCTCTTCCTCGCCGGCCGGGATATCGCCCGGGATCATGAATAGCTGCCAGAACTTCTCTTCGGGGGTCATCCTGGACAGCAGGTCGGCGACCCTTTTGGGTATGGGCTGGGTCGAATCTTTATAGAGTGGGGCGGGTTGGGCAAAGGCCGCCGTGGGGGCCAGGATGGAGGCGAGAAAGGCTGCCGTTGCAATAAAAAAAGTGATTTTCTTCATTTGGGGTTTGATCTTTCGGGGTGACACAGGTGAATGTGCCGATAAAAAAAGAGCTAGTTTAATAGTAAAGCCCTCAATATAGAGGGCTCTGTACTTATAAAATGAATAGTCTCTTATTTTTTAGGTGTACCGTATTTGTCAAGTAATTTTTTCGCGTCTTCTGCCTTTTTAACAAAATAAGGATCATTGCTCAGATCCACCATTTGGCGATTACTGGTAGTCTTTTTCTTACTTTCACTTGTAAGTAATTTCTTCGTATTCTGATGATTATGTCTGGCAGTGGTTCCCATAAATCCTCTTTTTCTTAACATTAAAGGTACTAACTTATTTCCGGCTAACCAACAGGGCCAGATACTCCCATTTGGTAAAGTCTTGTTCTGGCAGGTGTACTTCCTGCGGCCACAATTTTGCAATCCGGAAAATGGCTGGTGAATTCAAAGGTCGTTGACTGTTTTCTGGTCTTCGTTATAGTCTCCAAATCCCAAATTATAGTAATCATTGCCATCTCTGGTTCCAATAAAAGTGTACAATATAGCTTTCCTTATCCTGCCTTTTGGACCATCACTATAAAAATGATATTGATGAAAGGGAACTCCGACTTCATACTCATATCGATCAAGCAACATCTCCCATTTTTTTGCTAAAATAGTAAGGATTGGTGAATAAAATATTTCAGTTTTTGAAGAGGATCTTGAAGTTTTGAATGGTTTAAACGGTGACGATCTTCTTTGTAATTAACTGCCTGATGGCGGCCAGATTTGAAAAGAGGACCAGGGGTACCAGGCAGGACGGTAGCAGCAGAAAGGGGAAATAGCCAACGGCTATATTGGGTTGCTCAAAGCCAAATTGATGGAATCTTTCGGGTAGCGATAAGGCGGCAATCCTTACTACGTTTAAAAGCAGGAGAATACAGACGATATTCCAGGCGACTAATACCGGTTTGCCGAATTTCTTTTTTACAAAGCCGAAGTAATAGACCAGCGGAGCCGAGAGGCCCGAGAGTATATCAAAGTTGGCGCCTTCGAAAGTCATGGCTTTAGGGATGGCGTGATGGACAAATAAGAAGAATAAAACAATCTCCACCGGTATTCTGATGATGTGAAAAAGGGTCAGCGTACCGATGTTCAGGCCGTCAATGAATGCCCTGCCTTTTGGCGTAACAAACAGGGCTAGCAGAAAGATCAATGGAGGAAATGCCAGCAGGGGAAATCTCCCGGTCATGGTATGGATATCGCTGTAAAACCCCGATAAGCCGACCGCAGATTGGAGGATTGTCCATAGTGTTATGATGACTAAAACCGGTCTGGAATAATGGGCTGCTTTCATGAATAGCCAGGCGGCCAGGAGAAAGTCGGCGCCAAAGATGATGTAAACGGATGGGGTTAGGTTGGTCATGGGCGTAGGTGAGATGTAATCTCTTTTTTGAGCAAGTTGGTAATGATAGTCATCTGGCTATTGGTATTCAGCACGCGGCCTATGAGGGTGCCCCCTTCAATCAACGCGAACATTTTGATGGAAAATTCATTGCCATTGAATGTTTCTTTAAATTCTTCGTTTTTAATTCCCTGCTGAACGATGGCGGCTATTGTCTTTTGTGCCATTTCGATGACAGTTTTTACTTTTTCTCTTACGAGCTGGTTGGTATCGTCCGCTTCTGTTCCGAAGTTCAGTAATGGGCAGCCCCCTTCGACGGGAAACTGCGTCGGCAATTTAAAAGCGTCTAACCAGGCAAACAGTTTTCCTTTGGCGGTGCCGGCGGTGCCAATCGCCTGCTGTACTTTTTCGACCAGCTTATTCAGATTATAGTCGACAACTGCGGCAGATAGCTGGTCTTTGCTCTCGAAGTGTCCGTACAATCCACCTTTCGCCATTTTGGTGGCCTGCATGACATCACTATAGGCCGTGGCGGCTATCCCTTTGGTATTAAAGATGGGGGCGGATGTTTCGATGATGAATTGTCGGGTCCTTTCTGCTTTGGTCATGGGGCAGATATTTTGATCAGGCAAAAATAGACCGATCGGTCGAATTTAAGAAATTTATTTTTGGAGTGGGGTTTACGATATATCATAAAGGCTAAATATAAAGATTTTATTTAAACAATTGTTAATCATGGAAATGTATAAAGGGCACGGGGTTTGAATTTTTATGGGTACCAATTTATTTATAACCTAAAAAAATCAAAGAAATGAGCACCATTAAAGTAAAAGACGGCACTGAGATCTATTACAAAGATTGGGGAACCGGGCAACCTATCGTTTTTCATCATGGCTGGCCGTTGTCAGGTGATGACTGGGATGCGCAAATGATGTTTTTCCTCAATCACGGATACCGCGTTATTGCGCATGATCGCAGAGGGCATGGGCGGTCTACGCAAACCGGCATCGGGCATGACATGGATACCTATGCAGCAGACGTGGCGGAACTGACGAAAGCGCTCGATCTGAAAAATGCGATACACATCGGGCATTCGACCGGGGGTGGGGAAGTGATCCGGTATGTTGCAAAGCATGGTAAGGGCCGGGTTGCGAAGGCAGTGCTGATCAGTGCGGTTACTCCGCTGATGGTGCAGGGTAAGAATAACCCGGACGGTGTGCCTATGTCCATCTTTGATGAAATCCGTGAAGGCACCGGATTTCACCGCGCGCAATATTTCGAGGATTTTACCATTCCTTTTTATGGATATAATCGTCCGGGGGCAAAAATATCACAAGGTATCCGGGATAATTGGTGGCGCCAGGGGATGATGGGTGCAGCCAATGCGCATTATTTTGGGATCAAGGCTTTCTCGGAAACCGATTTTACCGAAGATCTTACCAGTGTGGATATCCCGGTACTGGTTCTGCATGGCGAAGATGACCAGATCGTTCCCTTCCCCATTTCCGGAGCAAAAGCCGTCAAGCTGTTGAAAAATGGGAAGCTGATTTCGTATCCCGGTTTTCCTCATGGGATGCCTGCGACGGAAGCGGCGACCATCAATAAGGATCTTTTGGCGTTTATCAAGGCGTAAATAAAAACGATATTTCGTTATAAACACGGATGAAAAAAGCTGTCACTTTTTGGTGGCAGTTTTTTTATACTTTTACATGCATGAATGTGAACATCGATGACAAAAGGGTGGAAAAGATCTCCAAGGCGCTGAGTGATCCTTACCGTATCAAGATTATGCAGGCCATTAAGGAGGAGAAGGATTGGTTGCAATGCCAGGCGATCACTCAGATGTTTACGTTGGCCCAGTCAACTGTTTCCCATCATATCAATCAATTGGTCGATGCTGACCTGCTGCATGCCGAAAAAGACGGTCGTCATGCCCGCTATAAGATAAATAAAGAGGTCTTTGGCGCTTACATTTCCTACCTGAAGGGTTTTACCGGTAAATAACTATCGGGTCAAAATTATTTATCGAAATATGTCGATATATCGAAATATCGATTATCTTCGTTGTCGAATCGGGCATTTTTTTTGTCCTTATATATCGAAATATCGAAGTAAATAGATTTAATAATTGTAAAACATCAACCTCAATCAAAATGAGCAAGACAACAAAAAGCCAAAATGGCAAACGGGAATTATCAGACAGCGTCGTATTGATCACCGGTGCGTTGACGGGAATCGGCCGGGCGACGGCGCTGGCTTTCGCTGATGAAGGTTCTACGGTGGTACTGGCCGGACGCCGCGAACAGGCGGGCCGGGAATTGGAAGCCGAACTCCGGGCAAAGGGAGTAGAGGCTGCATTTATCAAGACTGATGTCCGGTTTGAGCAGGAGGTGGAAAGCCTGGTGGATCAGGCGGTCAAGCGGTTCGGCCGCATCGATGTGGCGGTGAATAACGCGGGCGTTGAGGGAACGCCGGGGCCGATAACGGATCAAACCGCGGAAAGTTATGCCGAGACTTTTGATACCAATGTGCTGGGCGTCGTATTGAGTTTAAAGCATGAGGTGCGGGTGATGAAGGCGCAGGGCCATGGCAGTATCATTAATATTACTTCCACCTATGGCCATATCGGTGCGGCGGGCGCCTCTATTTATGTAGGCAGCAAACATGCAGTGGAAGGCATTACGAAATCCGTAGCGCTGGAATTGGCCACCACGGGCGTTCGGGTGAACGTTGTCGCTCCCGGTGCGACTGAGACGGGAATGCTGAAGCGTTTTACCGGTACTAAGGAAAATTATGACGGGTTGATATCCACCGTTCCGATTGGAAGAGTGGGGCAACCGGAAGAAATTGCCCAGGCCATTGTTTTCCTTGGCTCGGATAAATCACCCTACCTGATCGGCGCATCTCTTGGAGTGGATGGAGGGCTGTTGGCATGAGGGAATTTTTAAAGGTGCGGAGCGGTTAGTCCGCACCTTTGTTATTTTGCCGGCTGCTTTTTGATTTGTTTTTAGTGGCATCCGTCAATTGAATGAAGCCCTGAATTCCAGGGGCGAAAGACTGGTCTTCGCCTTAAACATTTTGCTAAATGATTGGGAGTGTTCAAACCCAAGCCCATAGGCTATCTCGCTGACAGACAGATCGGTTGTGGACAGTTGTTCTTTCGCTATTTCTATTATTTTGTTTTGAATATGCTGTAGCGTACTCAATCCGGTCAGTTCCTTGAGGAGACCGCTAAGGTAGCTTGCCGAGACATTCAGCTCTTTCGTGATATATTGTACCGTCGGAAGTCCCTTGCCTGACAAATTATCGTCATTGAAATAGCTTGTCAGAATATTTTCCAGCTTGTCAAGTATCTTATGGTTGGTTACTTTCCTGGTAATAAATTGTCGTTGATAGAATCGTTGGGAATAATTGAGCAAGGTTTCGATCTGGGAAACGATGATATTCTGGCTGAACTTATCAATGTTCCGTTGGTATTCCAATCTGATATTTTCAACAACATTGCCGATGATAGTCTCTTCCTGTTCTGAAAGGAATAGCGCCTCGTTCACAGAATAGTCAAAGAACTCATATTGCCTTATGCTTTTGGCTAAAGAAGTATTCCAGAAAAAATCAGGATGAACCAGCAACATCCATCCTGTTTTGGTTCTTTGTTCCGGCTGTGGAGCTTCGATACCGTACACCTGTCCGGGTGCAATAAAAAACATCACCCCACTGTCAAAATCATATTGCTGCTGTCCATATCTTAGCTTGGACGTCAGGCACCTTTTAAGAGATATATTATAAAAATCGCATACCCAGTTAACATTATAGTCTTCCGACGAAACCTGCATGGAGGCATAATCCGCCACACTGATTAACGGGTGCTGTGGTGACGGCAAACCTTTTGAGCGGTGAAATTCGACGATCGATTTTAGCCTGCGTACTTCCTTCATTTGGCCTTGTTTTGGGACGATTAAATGTAGTCATTTTTGACGGGCGAATCTCCAATGGTTACCAGGGAACTTCGCCTTCTTCTCTGAAGAACTTCCCTGAAGGCCCATCCGCACCGATTGTAGCCATTCTTACGATTGGCTGTGCGCCCTGGGCCGGCGTTTTAAATCCTGTAAACCCGTTCAAATCGGTAGCTGTAAAACCAGGGGTAACACTATTGATCCTGAATTTGGTGTTTCTGAGCTCATGAGCCAGGAGAATGGTAAAGGAATTCAAAGCCGTCTTCGTAGATGCGTACGCATCGAAATGATCCCAATTCGGATTACGTCCCTGGCTGGTCTGCATGGCCAAAGATCCCAGCTCGCTGGAAACATTCACAATGACGGGCTGCTCTGCCTTTTCCAAGAGCGGAAGCATCGCTTGCGTCGTTTGGATGGCGCCAAAATAATTCGTGTTAAAAACGTCCTTTAAAAGGGATATATCGCAAATGGAGATGTTTTGTGGCTGACTGCCTGAAATTCCCGCATTATTGATCAATATATCCAGCGCATCGATTTTTGATGCAAGGTTGGATACCGCTGCTTTAACCGAATCCGGATCGGAGACATCTATTTGCAACAGCCCGACATTTGAAATACCCGATTTTCTCAGATTACTGATGGCCTCCAATCCGTTAAGTTCATTCCGGCAGCCCAGATAAACAAAATAGCCTAATTCCGCCATTTGTTTCGCCACTTCAAAGCCGATGCCTTTATTTGCTCCGGTCACTACTACATTTTTCATTTGATTGAGTTTTAAGCGTTAAAGATTCTGGCAAAGTTCGTACACGCTGACGAAGCAGATGTAGCCGGATCTACTTTTGTTGTAACCAAAATGCGGCATTATCTTTAGGCATATCAATATATCCGCCTTGTTATTTACGTTCAAAAATCGTTTTCCAAACCTGAACCCTTATTGGGAGAAATATATTGCGTTGCAGCAGCGGGTAGAATATCCTGCGAAAACAACCCTGTTGCGCGAAGGTAAGATCGCTCAAAACTACTATTTCATCGAAAAGGGTTGTCTCCGGATGTGGTTTGACAATCAAGAAAAGGATACGACCTTTCAATTTTTCTTTGAGAACGAAGGCGTTTCCTCCCTGGAAAGTTTTCAAAAGAATATCCCCAGTGCATTTACGATAGAGACGATTGAGCCAAGCGTTATTCAGATCCTCCCGAAGGCCGTGTTCAATGCCATGTTGAAGGAACTGGATCAAAACCCTGACTTCCTGAAGGCCCTGATGGAGATCTCTTTCGAACGGCAGCGACATTACATGTACGAGTTCCTCTCCCGGATCAGAGATACACCTATACAGCGCTATGTGAATCTCATCAAAGACAGGCCGCACATCGTTCAGCGGGTACCGCAGCATTATATTGCCTCATACCTGGGGGTTACTTCGGTGCATCTCAGCCGGATCAAAAATCAGCTGGCCCGGAAAAAATAGGCTGCCCGGCATGGCGAAATAGATTGGCATGGCGCCCTCCTGCATTTGATAACAAATGTTATCGTCTTCCCCCGACAGCGGGTTCTACCTTTGTTAAAAATAAAAAATATGAAAGCAGCAGTCATGTATACCCCGGGAGAAATGCCGCAGTACGTTGATTTTCCGGACCCCGTTGTGCAAAACGCTGAGGAAGTGCTGGTATCGGTGAAGGCCGTTGCCTTAAAACACCTGGATAAGAGCCGCGCCAAAGGAACGCACTACTCTGCGAGCGGCGATCAGGGGGAAGCGAAAATCGTCGGCGGCGACGGGGTTTGTCTGTTACCGGACGGGACGAGGGTGTATGCCCTGGGCGTCAGCGGTATGGCGGCAGAAAAGGCTATCATCGAAAAGGACAGGATCGTGCCGGTACCGGCAGGACTGGATGATGCCACTGCGGCAGCGCTACCGAATGCGGTGCTTGGTTCAGCAATGGCACTGCGATTTCGGGCAGGAATCGAGCCCGGCGATACCGTACTGATCAACGGCGCAACGAGCTTTACCGGCAGGGTTGCCGTACAGATCGCCAAATATTATGGTGCTAAAAGGGTGATCGCTACAGGCAGGAACCCGCAGTCTTTAGAGGCATTGCGTGCACTGGGTGCGGATGAGGTTATTTCTGTCCAGCAGACGGACGAGCAATTCCTTGCCCAGCTAAAACAGATCCACCAGGCTACTCCCATCAATGTGATCATCGATTACCTGTGGGGTCATACGGCGGAGATGATCCTGGCTTCGCTGAAAGGTGGAGGGGCGTTTACGGCAAGAATACGTATGGTGTCCGTTGGCAGTATAACGGGGGACCTGATCCAGCTCTCTGCCGCCAATCTTCGCAGCGTTGACCTTCAGCTGTCGGGCTCCGGCCTGGGCAGTTGGACACGGGGCCAGGTGAAGATCCTGCTGACCGAGATCCTTCCCGAAATGTTTCAGCTCGCTGCGGACGGAAAACTGACCGTCGAAACGGTCAATGTTGCCCTTAGGGACATTGAACAACTGTGGGATGCGGAGGTTTCGGACGGGAAGCGGGTGGTGGTGCAGATATAGCCGTCGTTCTCCGATGTCTAATCCTGCAGTGGCTCGCAATGATACCCGCAGAGCCCAACCAGCAACAGGATCTCCATTTCATCGACCGATGTCTGCCGGCTTTCGATACGCAGCACTCTGTCGCAGTCGTCCAGGTCGAAATTGATCCTGCATTGAGAAAAATCCCGCTGTAACAGGAAGGTAATCACTTTGGCAGTTTCCCGGTCGGGGACATCGGTCTTGAAGACTTGTACGACTTTCATAATGGTATATTGAAAATGAGGATGGATCGCCTTTAGAAAATATAAAAGATACTCGCCTGGACGACACTGCTCTTGAAATTGGGGTTTACGTTCGACAATTTGAAATCGCCTACGCTGGACAATCCGGCAACGTACCTGAAACCGATGCCAAACCCGCTCTTTGATTGATAGCCTATCCCTGCGGCGGCCGAAAGATCGAGCAGTTTGGCAAAGTTGCCGGACTTTAATGAGTCGATATTGTCTTTGATACGAGTGCCGACCTGCGGGCCTGCTTCAATATATATCCCGGCATTGGTGCGATACTTCAAAAGGAAGGGAACGGTCATGTAGTATACGTTGACGTTCTCCTGACCGAAGACATCGCCCTTGACTTTGGCGCCTTGAGAAGAGAACAGGAATTCTTCCTGGATGGCCAGGTTTTTTGTCAGGTCGAAATCGACCAATGCGCCTGCATGGAATCCGAGCAATGCCTGGGTATTAAAATTCGCATTGGTATAGTTGCTGTAGTTCGCTCCGGCCTTTAGCCCAAAGTGGAGTCTTTCCATCATACCCTGGATAAAGCTTTGACTGAAACAATGAGAGGAGGTTAATACGAGTCCGATAAGCATCAACTTTTTCATAATTGTGTTTTTTATTTTTAGCATTTTTGTCAATTTAAGGGCATGGGAGAAGCGCCCGGGCTTGTTGCTTAGTGGCTTTTATTTAACATTTATGCTAAATAAAGGGCCTAATAAAAGCGTCCTCTCCCGGTGACGCTGAAAATTGGTTCAACTAGATGTCCTTAAACAGGACTTTCATGATCAGCTGTTTTCTTTCCTGCATCATCTTGAGATAAGCCAATTCATCCATCTTGATCGTTTGCTGCAGCATGGGTTTATATAAGGCAGGATAGGCACACAAGGACAGTGTATTGATGATGAACTGCTCGGCGGACATCTTAGGCACATGTCCGTTTTTGATTTCTTCTTTTAAGCCTTCGCTTATACTGTGCAGCATTTCATTCCGCAACTCACCTCCGGGGTCAGTAAGCATACTCATATTAGAGCCGTCCCGGTTTATTTCCGTGACCATGAACATTTCGCGATATGGGTATTTCAGGTGCTGTTCTATAGACAATTCCACGAATTCCCTGATTTTCTCCCGAAAGGATATTTCCTTTGAATTAAACAGTTCACGTATCCGTTTGCGGGAAACTGCGACTGCTTCTTTGAACACCACTTCAAAGAGTTCGTCCCGCCCTTTGAAATAATAATAGATAAGCCCCCGGTTTACGCCGGCTTCTTTGGCAATAACCTGGGTTGTGGCGTGGAGCCTGCCCTCCACGAAGAAAATGCGCATGGCAGTTTCCTTGATCAATTCTTCTGTATGGGCGTCAACAACCGGCATCCGGGTTTTTTATTTAGCAATTTTGTTAAACAAAGATATGACTCTTTTTTGAATCGCAAAATTTATTTTGACATTTTTGCTAAAATAAACCGGGCGGCGGCAAGTTGGGTAAAAATTGCTTACCTTAATCAGCCTAAAACTTAATTATATTATGAGAAAGTTTGCCATCCTTCTATCCGTCGTTATTCTTGTGGCCTTTATGGCCTGTAATAGCGCTCCGCAGGCTCCTGCTGCATTTGATCCATCATCTGTCAAGGCTGAGATCATCGCCGCCAATCAACAATTCGACGATGCCTTTGTGAAAGGTGATTCGGCTGGTATTGCTGCCTTGTATCATACTGATGCCAAAATCTTCCCGCCGAACATGCATTCGTGCAACAGGGATGAAATGAGTGGTATGATGAAGATGATTCCCCAAATGCATCTTAAAAGTATGAAGCTAAATACGGATGAGGTCTCCGGAGGGCCGGATGAAATCGTGGAGACCGGGAACTATGAAATGGATGACAGCACAAAAGTGGTCGATAAAGGGAACTACGTGGTGGTCTGGAAAAAAGATGGTGATAAATGGAAAATGTTCCGGGACATTTGGAATAGCAGTGTTATGCCTGCGGCTATGAAATGAGGCGACTACTTTTTATAGGGATGCTGTTGTTGCTGGCTGCGCGGCCAGCTCCGCGGCTTCCTGCGGCGGTCGCGGGCGAGGCGCTTTGTGAAAGCGGGCAGGCGATGCGGGCCAACCCACCCGTGGGCGTCAAGCCATCCGTCCCGATAAGCGACTTCAGGGTCAAGGCCTTTCACCTGGACATGCGCATCCAGGTCATGACGATGCCTGCCCTCAGGGCGTTCGTGCAAATGCTGCACGAAGGTGGCATCAACACGCTGATCATGGAGTACGAGGGGACGTATCCCTATGGGAAACATCTCCTGATCCCGAATGAATATGCCTATACCAGGGCGGAGATCCTTTCTTTCGTCGCCTTTTGCAACCAGCTGGGGGTGGACGTGATCCCCTTGCAACAGAGCTTCGGACATGTGGAATATATTTTACGGCATTCCCGGTACCGGTCGCTGAAGGAGGATCCCAAAGATCTTTCCCAGGTCTGCCCGCTGAAAACAACGGAAGACAGCCTCCTGTTCACGGACCTCTATACTGAGCTGGCCGCTACGCATACTTCTCCCTATATACATATCGGGTGCGATGAGACGCACCTGCTGGGACATTGCCCCGAGTGCCGTCGTAAGGTGGAAAAAGAGGGCGTCTCGAAATTGTACTTCGACTATGTACGGATGCTTTGCAATATCGTCGTGAGGTTGGGTAAACGGCCGGTCCTGTGGGCTGACATGGCGCTGAAATATCCCGAAGCCATCAAATCACTGCCTGAAGGCACGGTATTCGTGGATTGGAACTACGGTTGGGGTATGGATCGCTTCGGGGATCATCAAAAATTGCTGGAGAGCGGCTATGAAATCTGGGGCGCTCCGGCCATCCGAAGCAGTCCCGATAACGACTACCTGACGGAATGGAAAAAACACCTGGACAATATCCGGGATTTCGTGCCCCAGGCCCGTCAAATGGGCTACCAGGGGATGGTGCTGACCTCCTGGTCTACATCCGGGACCTACTCTTATGTCTACGAATCGGAAAATGATCTCTCGGCGCTCGATGCGATCCGCCGGGTGTATCCGATCACAGGCTTTCACCTGTTGATCGCCGCTTATATAGAGAGCCTACGCACAACAGGGACGTTGGACGTTAATCGGTTTATCAATGACTATGGCGCCAGCCGATATGGGTTCGATTCGGTGAAGTCCCGGATCTTCTGGCAGGCGCTGACAACGGCTCCTTACGAAGTGAAGGAAGGGTTTGTGCTCAGTTCAATGCCCATGACGCTGAAGGTGCTGGCAGACAGCAGCGCTGTTGCCGCGCAAACACTGCGGGCACTCCGTCCGGCGAAAAATGAAAAGGAATTCGAGCACTACAGACTGATGGCCGACATCCGGGCTCAGCATCTGCGATTCCTGGAGATCGTGCAGCAAGCCAATACGGAAGGCTTCAACGGCGATAGCCTTCCCGCTGTCCTCCGCAGGCTGCAGGTGTTGATCGCTGAAAACACCGTGCTTTCGCAAAGGTTTATCGATCTGAACCGCGACGACTTTTATCTTGCCGAGTTGGAGGAGGAGAACCGGCTGCGCTCGGTTACGCTCGTGGATTTTTATACCCGGCTGAACAGGGGTGGACGATGAGCTGGGGTGCGGGCGGCGAGGAGCCGGCGGAGCGGGCGACGGAGGACGGAGCATGAGCGGGCGGACGACGGGCATGCGCGGCATGGGGGCCGTGGGTGGCGGGCTTACCGTAGCGAGTTCAACAGCTTTTCCCGATAAACCTTGCCGACCGGCAATTTTTTACTGCCGATAGACACTTCGTTCCCTTCGAGAAATTTGATGGCTTTCAGCGAAACGATGTACGATTTGTGAATCCGAACGAATCTGCCGACCGGCAGCTGCTCTTCAAATTGAGTCAGCGTTTGCTTAGACATGATCTTATCCTGGTCGCGATGGATGAAGATGTAGTTGCCATAAGCCTCTACGTAAAGGATCTCACGGTAAAAAACTTTCGCCAGCTTTTTATCGGATTTCACCATTAAAAACCCGTGGTCCTCTACGGGCATCGCCGATGAAGAGGCAGGAGACTGAAGCTGATTTTTGCTGACGACTTTTTCTGTCGCCTGTACGAACCGGGGGAAGGAGAAGGGCTTTAGCAAATAATCGGTGACGGACAATTCAAATCCCTCCAGCGCATATTCAGGGTAGGCAGAGGTGATGATCACGGCCGGGTATTTCTTTAAAGACCGGAGCATGTCCAGACCCGTCAACCGGGGCATATTGATATCGAGGATGACTAAATCGATGTCTTCTTTGTTCAGGAGCTGCATTGCCTCGAAAGCATCATTGCAGGCAGCGACCATATTCAAATAAGGGATCTGGCTGATATATCTCGCCAGGATATCTCTGGCAATCGGCTCATCATCGACGACGATACAGTTGAGTTTCATATCAGTTCAATTTGACATTCGACTTCAAAGCTCTCCGGAAGTCTGTTAATGGTTAAGGTATACTGATCGGGATAGATCAGATTCAGCCGTTTACGCGCATTATCCAGACCTAAGCCGCCCTTTCGGCGCGCGGTCTGCACCGACGGGGGTAAAGATGGGTCTACCGAATTTTTTACCTGCAAATGCAGCTTTCCCTCCTTTACTGCTAAAAGGATCTGAACACACGCCTGTCGTCCCTTTACTACTGACAAATGCTTAAAGGCATTCTCGATGAAAACGATCAGCAGCAAAGGCGCGATATGTTGCCCTGACAAGTCGCCCTGCACTTCCAGCCGGATGGCCGCGCCGTCGTTCCATCTTATCTTCTCTAATTCAATGTAGTTGGCAATATATTCCACCTCTTTTTGCAAGGACACATACTGCTGGTTGGTGTCGTAAAGGGAATACCGGAGCAGATCGGATAGCCGCAACATCAGCCCGGGCAGTATTTTCGACTCAGCAACGGACAGTCCATACAGGTTATTCAAAGTATTAAAAAGAAAATGGGGGTTCAGTTGCGCTTTAAGGTGGCGCAATTCGTCGTCCTTGCGTTGCTTATCCAATATCAGCCTGTCAAAAGATAGTTTGAAAAACGTCGCCATCACGGTGAAGGCCACGACACTGAACGCGATATGCTCCCTCCGCCAATCGGCCAGGTCCGTGACAGCAAATAACGCTCCGAAAACAGCGCCGACCGCATTCAGCACGTAGGGCAATAAGGTGACCAATAACACCAGCTGGATCAAATACAGCCCTATCCCCAACCACCATTTCCTGCGCCGAAAAAAGGGCAGTACCAATAAGTTTTGGGTATAAGACGGTATCACGAGTTCAAGCAGCTGCTGAAAGACAAGGCAGATCAGCGTCATCCCGCTCATCCGCTGCGGATATTCCTTCAACAGGATAAAGAGGCTGAACACCACCGCCCAGCCTGCGAGCTGGGCGTAAACCTTATAAGGCCTGTTGTACAAGAGTGTCCAGTCGAATTGTTTCATACTCCAAATAAAGGATAGCTATAGGACGCCGTCAAATTTTGGTGACAAACATACGTAATCCGGTGATGAACGTCTGAAAACAACAATATCCGCCAGCTTCGCCTGTTGATCATCAAATCAGGAAAGGCTGTCACTCTTATTTTCCGGGCTGTCGGGGCGGGTCTATTTTCGGTCTACAATTTTAACATCATGAAACCGACACTCATCCTCATTTCGATCTTCCTGCTGTCCCTGACGGGCCGCGCATCCGCCCAAACAGACACTATCGTCAGTGCGCTCATCCGGGATATTCCCACCTGGATGGCTGAAAATCATGTTCCCTGCGTAGGCGTCGGGCTGATCAAAGACGGCAGGCTCGAATGGCTCAAAACATTCGGTGAATTGCAGAAGGGCCACCCTGCTCCAAATAACGCCCTATTCAATATTGCCTCGCAAACCAAGCCGGTCGTAGCGATGCTGACCTTGAAGCTGGTACAGGCGGGGCAATGGAGTCTCGATGAGCCGCTGGCCCGTTATTGGATCGACCCGGATATCGCCCGGTCTCCCTATCTCTGGAAATTGACTACCCGCTACGTTTTAAGCCACCAGACAGGGTTTCCCAACTGGCGCACGGACGATGGCACGGGCAAGCTGACATTCAAATTTGAGCCCGGGACAAACTCTGGTTATTCGGGTGAAGGGTATGAATATTTAAGACGCGCCATGGAAAGTAAATTTCATCAGCCTTTGGACAAGCTCCTGGATTCCGTACTGTTCAAGCCGCTGGGAATGAATGATACCCGTTATTGGGGACCCGACCTGGATACGAAGAGGTTTGCCATGTGGCATGACGGGCAGGGTAATCAATATTCCACTTCTATCGAAACGCCAGTCAATGCGGCCGATGACCTCATTACCACGATCAGGGACTACTGTACACTTGGAATTTTCGTCATGAATGGCGCCGGTCTCCCGGATACGCTGTATGCGGATATGGTTAAACAGCAGGGGCAAGGAAAGGGCACTCAATACTCAGGGCTCGGCTGGGGCGTGGTAAGGGGCTTGCCGGGTGATGCTTATGCTCTGCAGCATGGGGGATCCGATATCGGTGTCCGTACGATGGCCATCTTTCTGCCCAAAACGAAAGAGGGGATCGTGGTGATGACCAATGGAGATAACGGGATGTTTGTGTATGACCAGATCATTAAAGAGGCGTTGTCTCTAGGTGGACAGATTTCCGATATAATGAACAAAGGCACCAGCCATCATGAAAGGATAGTGCTGCCGGATTCCGTCATACAGCGCTACGCGGGTTTGTATGAACAAAGTAATGGGAAGGTGATGAATGTTGTCAGGGAAGGGAATGCCATAAAAGTATCCGGTGATGGGTTGCCTACGGCGGTGCTATTCCCTGAGACGCAAAATAAGTTCTTTCTCCAAGGCTACGACGTAGAATTGGAATTTCCGAATCTTCATTCGCTGATCGTCTATGAGAATGGCCGGCAAGTGATGACTATCGAGCGAAAATGAGGGGCGACGAGCATGGGAGCGGGCGACGGCTCAATTTCCTGCCATCAGGCGCTGCAGCCGCAGTGAATCCCAGGTTGATAAGGCTGGCTTGGGCGTGAAAGTAGTGTCGACCATGCCGAGGAAAGCAAAAGGATATAATTCAGCAGCGTCGTTGCCGGGCCACGCTGAAAGGGACAGGTCGGTGAAGGTCAGTTGAAAAAGTGCCGTCCCTTTTGCTTGCGACAGCATCTGGGCTTGCCGCCTGATGTATGCCTGCTGTTGAGCGGGGCTGCTTTGGATGGAATAAGCGGGCAGGTTCGCGGAAGTCCAACCGCCTTCGGAAACAAAGACGGGCATGGTATGTCCAGAAACCAATTGAGAATAATAATTGAGGCGCTGATGCTCAGCGGCACCTGCGTATCGATGGCCCGGACATCGGCAGCTGCGGTGTTTGCAGCCTGCTTTACACCCTGGTAGATCGAATCGGGGGCTGCATACCGGATCAGGTTGGTCTCCAGCGCCAATCCGAGGTGATCGGGATGGATAATACTGTCCATTGCGACGACGAACTGTCTGTACAGCATTTGGACATCGGGCTGAGCGATACTTTTCCCGAGCGCAACCAGCGGATCGGAGTCGGACTGCCTGTTCAACCCGTTCTCGGGATCGATATAGACCCAGATCTTCAGGTTAGCGGTTCGATAAATATTGACGACAGACCCATAGTTATTTATCACATAGGTAACCGGGTTTTCTCCACCGATCAGCGAATCCCAGGGGACTTCGGTACTGATAATGGCGGCATCGGCGTGTGACGTCCAGATGTCCAGGGACTGAATGATTTCGTTGATATCAGGGCGCGGGGCGGAAAGCGAAAACCCCATGCGGTAGGTGCGCGATGCTGCGGTAGTCGAGGCAGCCGAATGCTTCCTGCAAGCCACTGATAACAGGACAACTCCGGCAAGGAGGGCGCCGACTGCGAAAACACGATAAGAGGAATTTTGCAGGTCCATGTCCTTGTTTAACGCAGGATATGATGCTAAATTGCCGGTGGCCGATGCCTTTTTGTCTTTGTTCCTAAAGCAGTAACTTTAAAAACTTATGGATAACATTAAAATAGCCACTGCACAATTCGAGCACAGGAATGGCGACAAGTTGTATAATTTATCGATGATCCGGCAACTTTCGGCGGCCGCAAAAGAGCGGGGGGCAGAGGTCGTAGCGTTTCACGAATGCTCTATCACCGGGTACAGTTTCGCCCGTAGGCTGTCCAAACAAGAACTGCTGGATGTGGCTGAGCCTATTCCGGATGGCCCCAGCATCCAACAGCTGATCATGATTGCCAGGGAATACGATGTAGCCATCCTGGCGGGACTCTTCGAGAAAGATGAAGACGACAATATCTACAAAGCCTATGTCTGTGTGGATAAAACCGGATTGGTAGCCGCATACAGAAAGATCCATCCTTTCATCAGCCCTTATATTACGCCGGGAAACAAATATGTGGTCTTTGACCTTTATGGTTGGAAATGCGGGATACTCATCTGTTATGATAACAATGTGATCGAGAATGTGAGGGCGACGGCGTTGCTGGGGGCAGACATTATTTTCATGCCTCATGTGACGATGTGTACACCCTCTCCGCGGCCGGGCGCGGGGTTCGTAGATCCAGTGCTATGGGAAAACCGGCACACTGACCCGACCAGTCTACGGCAGGAATTCGACGGGTTGAAAGGCAGGAGCTGGTTGATGAAATGGTTACCCGCCAGGGCATACGACAATGGCATTTATGCGGTGTTTGCCAATGCTATCGGGATGGACGATGACCAGTTGAAAAACGGCTGTTCGATGATCCTGGATCCTTTTGGCGATATTCTGACCGAATGCAGGAGCCTCGGGAATGAGATAACCGTTGCCGTATTGACGCGGGATAAGCTGGAAAAATCCGGCGGATACAGGTACAGGAAGGCGAGAAAGCCGGAGTTATACAAGGATATTCTCGGGCAGTCCAACCTCTCTGATCAAAAAGTGGCGTGGTTGGGAAAAAACCTGCTGTGCCTGGCCGTTGGGCTGATGAGTTTCCTGAGTGCCTGGTGTCAAAACGCAGCTATCGGCAAAGTCGATGATTGGAGGAGCCGGAATGAACAAGTCATCATCACCCAGTTCATCTCCTTTCTGACTATTCCCAACGTGGCGGCAGACAGCGTCAATATAGCCAGGAATGCCGCCTTCATCGAAAAGATGATGGAAGATCGAATGATATCCCATGTGCAATTGCTGACGGGAAAGGAGCCGGGTCATCCTGCGGCTATCTATGGAGAAGTGCTGGTGGCGGGGGCGAAGGAGACTTTGGGCTTTTACGCACATTATGACGGGCAGCCGGTCAATCCTGCCCAGTGGGCCAGGGGATTGAGTCCTTTTACGCCGGTTCTTTTCGACGGGTCGCTGCTGGCCGGAGGCAAGCCGATGAACCTGCCGGCGAAAGGGCCTTATGATCCGCAATGGCGGATCTATGCCAGAGGCGCATCCGACGATAAAGCCGGAGTGATGGCAATCCTGACGGCGTACCAGGCACTGACGGCGGGCGGGATCAAACCAACCTGTAATATTAAATTCCTTTTCGAAGGTGAGGAAGAAGCCGGCTCGATACACCTGGGAGATATTTTCGCCACCCATTCGGACCTGTTGCAGGCTGACTGTTGGGTCATCTGCGATGGCCCCGTGCACCAGACGGGCAGGAAAATGATTGCCTATGGCGTTAGGGGGGATACTCATCTCGACCTGACGGTCTATGGCCCGAAGAGGCCATTGCACAGCGGTCACTACGGAAACTGGGCCAATAACCCGGCGATGTTGCTGGTCAGGTTGCTGGCGTCTATGAAGAATGATTCGGGGCGGGTAACGATCCCCGGATTCTATGATGACGTACAGCCTCTGTCTACTATTGAAGCCAAGGCGCTGGCAGCGGTTCCTTCCGTCGATGAGCAGATGAAAAAGGAATTGGGCGTGGCCAGCACGGACATGAAAGGCAAATCCCTGTCCGAAGCCATTAACCTCCCTTCATTAAATATCAACGGCATTCAAAGCGGCAATGTAGGCGCCCAGGCTTCCAATCAAATCCCCACCTATGCGACCGCCGCCGTGGACCTGCGGCTGGTGCTGGGCAATGACTGGCAGCGACAGCAGCAAAAGGTCACCGACCATATCCGCGCGCAGGGGTTTACCGTACTGGATCATGACCCGACCGATTCCGAAAGACTCAGCTATCCCCTGTTGATAAAAGTGGTGGCTCCTTCAGGGTCGTATAACGCACAACGGACAGCGATGGACTTGCCGGTCGTGGACAAGATCAGAGCGGCCGTTCAGACGACAGTGTCTTATCCGTTGGTACTACAGCCGACGAGCGGAGGGTCGCTGCCGCTCTATCTTTTCGAAAAATATCTTCACACTCATACTATCACCATTCCGCTGGCCAATTATGACAACAACCAGCATGCGGAGAATGAAAATATCCGGATACAAAACCTGTGGGATGGGATAGAGTCGATGGCGGCTATTATGACGAACTGAGCAGGGGATGATCCCCGCGACTTCGAGGCCGGCGATTTTCGGAATTCAGAAAAAAATTAATGTTTCACCAATTTATCGTAATATTGCAATATTAAGATTAAAGACATGGGCGCGACGAAAACGGATCTTTTTACGAAACAGCAGAATGACATTGCGGGTATGGCGAAAGCAATTGCCCACCCGGCACGGGTGGCTATCCTGCAGTACCTGGTGAAGAAGAACGCCTGTGTCGGCGGGGACCTGGTGGAAGAGCTCGGGCTGGCGCAGCCCACTACTTCCCAGCATCTTAAGGAACTGAAGAATGCCGGGATCATCCAGGGTACTGTGGAAGGGACGAGTGTCTGCTATTGCATCAATCCCAAG
This sequence comes from Chitinophagaceae bacterium, assembly GCA_003167015.1. GTDB lineage: Bacteria > Bacteroidota > Bacteroidia > Chitinophagales > Chitinophagaceae > Puia. Next base: position 20,397 of record PMUF01000130.1, read on the forward strand.
GTGTGGAAACAATATAAGGACCTGTTCAACAGCTTTTTCAAAGACGTCGACCCGGAAGGGAGTTGCTGCTGATATTTTTTTGACTTCATTCATCGCAATATTGCAATAACAAAATAAAACAACACTCATCATGGAAACCTCCGAACAAATCAAGGATATGGTCAGGCAGAAATACAGTGAAATCGCGCTGCACGACAAGGAGACCAATCAATCCTCTTGCTGCGGCTCCGGATGCTGCTCCGAAGAAGTCTACAACATTATGAGCGACGATTACACTCAAATGGAAGGTTACAACCCCGACGCCGACCTCGGCCTGGGCTGCGGTCTGCCCACCCAATTCGCGCAGATCAAAAAAGGCGATGTCGTCATCGACCTCGGCTCCGGCGCCGGGAACGACTGTTTTATCGCCCGCAATGAAATCGGCGACACAGGCAAGGTCATCGGCATCGACTTCACCCCTGCCATGATTGACAAGGCCAGGGCCAATGCCGAAAAACTCAACTTCCACAACGTCGAATTCCGACAGGGCGACATCGAAAAAATGCCCGTCACCGCGAACATCGCCGACGTCATCGTCTCCAATTGCGTACTGAACCTGGTACCCAACAAATACGGCGTCTTCCAGGAAATATACCGTGTCCTCAAACCGGGCGGTCATTTCAGCATATCAGATATTGTTCTAAAAGGCGAGCTGCCGGAAAAGATCCAGCAAGCCGCTGAAATGTATGCCGGCTGCGTCGCCGGCGCCATTCAGAAAAGTGAATACCTGGACTTGATTGAAGCCACCGGTTTCAAAGCCATCACTCTCCAAAAAGAAAAGCCCATCATCGTGCCCGACGACATATTGGCCCAATACCTCAGCCCCGAAGAAATAAGCGTCTTCAAGCAATCCGGTACCGGCATCTACAGTATTACCGTATATGCCGAAAAACCCGAACAAACCACTTGCTGTGCTCCCGGCTGCTGCAATTAGTAAACAATGGATAAAAAATATTATAAGTCAATAGCGATTACCGTCTCCGTCGCGGCGCTCAATGTCATTTTCGGCTTTGACCCGAAATTCACCATTATCAACATGATCTGGTTAATCCCTTTTAACAACGGCAAATGAAAAGTGTATTAGTGCTTTGCACCGGCAATAGTTGCCGAAGTCAAATAGCGGAAGGCTATCTCAGACAGTTTGCCGAAGGGAAAGCGGAGATATACAGCGCGGGGGTGGAAACGCATGGCGTAAATCCCCGCGCTATTGCGACCATGAAAGAAGACGGTATCGATATTTCAGAGCATACTTCTAACAATATAGAAGAATACCGGGGCATTGACTTTGATTATGTGATAACCGTTTGTGACAATGCCAAAGAACGATGTCCGTTCTTCCCTACTACGGCCCAAAAATTTCATCAGAATTTCCCCGATCCGGCTAAGGCGACAGGTACAGAAAAGGAGATTATGGTCCAATTTGCCGCAGTGAGGGATCAGATAAAAGAATATACCCGGGAATTTGTCAATCAGTATATACTTATGCCTGATCCTGATGAATAACACTAATTTGCAAGGTACTATATTAATCATAGCGCATGTCCATCCTCAAATCCCTCTCCCTGTTCTTCCTGGCCGGCCTTTGCGAAATCGGCGGCGGCTACCTCATCTGGCTATGGTTCAAAGAGGACCGTTCCATCTGGTACGGCATATCCGGCGCTGTCCTCCTGGCCCTGTATGGCGTCGTCGCCACCTATCAAACTGCCAGTTTCGGACGCGTTTATGCCACTTATGGCGGTGTATTCATTATCCTGTCCCTGCTATGGGCCTGGAAAGTAGACCACTTCAAACCCGACCGCTACGACATCATCGGCGCCCTGGTTTGCATCGTCGGCGTATTATCATGTTCTACACCCCGCGCACCCATTAAGCAGCCCGCAGCCATCGCCGCTGAAATAAAAACAAACCCCCGTTGATACGGGGGTCTGTTCCATAGCTATGTCATTAAAAAATTAAGATTATCCTTTTTTCGGGCAGCAGCCCGGAGGGCAATTCGGAGGGCAAGGGTGCGGGCAATTCGGGCCGCAGGTCTGCGTCGCCTGCGCCTTCTTTACTGCATTCCTGTTCTTCCCGTTGCCGGCATAGGCCGTCGTGCTCAATGCCAACAGGCCAATACATGCCAGTTTCATCAATGATTTCATTGTGAACAATTTTAACGGTGAAAAAATGTTTGCTGGAAACTAGGAAAGAAAAGAGCCACAAGGCGGCTTCCAATGCTGTTGAAAATAATCGCTGAGATTATTATCGGACACAACCATGTAATCGATAATAGTCACCTCCCGGGCAATCTCCCACCGGAAAAGAGGTTTAAACGTAACCAGGCAGCACAGGGGGCAATCCATACAACAGCCGCCGCCGTCCTTGTTCTTCTGTTCACCTTTACCCGTTTGCCCCTTATGGCACTTTTGTCCGCCACCGTCCATGCATCTTTTGCATCCCTGATGGGGAGCAGTCATCGCACATTTTTGCGCGGCCGTAGCCATCTGTTCGCATCCCGCCGCCATCTTTGCACAACTGGATGCCAGCGTCACCGACCCTGCAAATAAGGTCAGAACCGGAATCAGCAATATGACGGCGTACATTTTTCTCATTACTCTGCAAATATAACAAAAAATCTTTGCCGGCGGTCCTGTCCAGACCCTATTTCAATCTGGCCGATTCGCTTTCCAAAAATAACCGGAACCGCTCACGAAGGCCTCGATACCACGCGATCATTTCCTTCGCCTCCGCCGAGATCGTAGAGCCGCCCCCGTCCTCGCCCCCGATGCTCGTCACTACAAAAGGCTTAGCGGCCATCCCATTGATCCGGTTGACAATCTCCCAGGCTTTCTTATACGACATCCCCATCGCCTTTGCCGCCTTGCTGATCGATCCCGTCTTCCCGATCAGTTCCAACAGTTCCACCGGTCCCGGTCCGAAGAAACGTTGTTCGTCCCCTTCGATCCAAAGGCTACCATTCACCCTGAAGGCACCTTTTTTCAATAGATCTTTTACCTTCTTTTCCATACTGCAATTTACCTGTATTTTTATCTCCAAAATTGTATACATGCTTGGGGTTATCCTGTGCGGCGGAGACAGCACCCGGATGGGGAGAGACAAAGGGCTAATCCCCGTTGCCGCCCAAACCTGGGCCGGAATAGCCGCAGAAAAAATGGCCACGCTCGGTATTCCCGTGCTTGTTTCCGTCAACGCCCGGCAACTGCCACACTATGCGCAAGTATTTGCCCTCAATCGCTTAATCCCCGATGACCCCACCCTTTCCCTGAAAGGTCCGCTCGCAGGACTGTTGAGCGTTCATGCAGCATATCCCACCGAAGACCTTTTCGTACTCGCCTGTGACCTTCCGCTGATGGACTCCGTCCTCCTAAAAGATCTTTATCTCCGCTGGAAACAAAACACAGACACCCAAGCCTATCTCTATACCACTGACGGCGAACCCGAGCCCCTTTGCGCCATTTATACAGCGCCCGGCCTCGCCCTCATCACCCATCTCTACTATACAGATCGATTGCTCAGACACAGCATGAAATACGCTCTGGACCAGCTGATCGTTGACAGCCAGCCCATGCCGAAAGATAAAATAAAATGTTTTGAGAATTTCAACTACCCGGGTGCCGCCTATTGAACCGCCGCCGCCGGCACATGCCTCCTGATCTTGATCAGCACCAGCTTTGACGTCGGCGTATTGCTCTTGTCCGCCACGCTGCCGATCGGCACCAGCACATTCGTTTCGGGATAATACGCCGCCGTACAGCGCACGGGAATATCATACGGCACCACCACAAACAGCCGCGCCACCCTTTCCACCCCTTCGTAATAATTAAACAGGTCCACCTTATCACCCGCCTGCAACCCAGCCGCCGCTATATCCAACGGGTTCATAAACACCACTCGTCTTTCCCCATGGATTCCCCGGTAGCGGTCATCCATTCCATAGATCGTCGTGTTAAACTGGTCATGGCTACGGATCGTCGCCATCCGATAGTCATCCGGTGCCATTTTGATCTCCGGTACGCGGCTGATGCTGAACGGCATCTTATCACCGAACTCCCTCGAGCTGAACTTACCCGCCCGAGGGCCATTGGGGAGATAAAAGCCCCCCGGCATCCGCACCCTTTTATTATATTCTTCAAAGCCCGGGATAATTCGTTCCACCAGGTCCCGCACCGCATCATAACTCTTCGCATACCGGTCCCAATCCACCTTCGTCCGGGCGCCCAGCGTCGTCTTAGCCATCTCGCAAATGATCCGGTTCTCGCTCCGCAGTTCCTTCGCCACCGGCTTTAAGATGCCCTTCGACATCTGTACCACCCCCATCGAATTTTCACAGCTTACAAACTGTTCCACTCCGTCCAGCAGATCTTTATCGCTCCGTGCCAGCGTAGGGAAAATGATCGCCTCCTCCCCATGCACCAGGTGTGTCCGGTTCAGCTTCGTCGATACATTCACGTTGAGCTTCAGTTTTCGCATAGCCGCAGCCGTATACTCCGTATCCGGCGTAGCCGACAGGAAGTTTCCCCCCATCGCGAAAAACACCTTGATCTTCCCCTCATGAATGGCCTTGATACAGTTCACCACATCTACCCCGTGCTCCCGCGGCGGTTCAAAACCAAAAACCTCTTTTAACTTATCCAGAAACCAGACAGGAGGCTGTTCCCAGATCATCATCGTCCGGTTGCCCTGTACATTGCTGTGTCCCCGCACCGGGCAAAGGCCCGCGCCCGGTTTACCCAGGCTACCCTTGAGCAGAATCAGGTTCACGATCTCCTTAATCGTATCCACCCCGTTCTTTTGCTGCGTAATACCCATCGCCCAGCATACGATGATCTTCTTTCTTTCCTTGATCAATTCCGCTGCCTCCCGCAACTGTTCCACCGGGATACCCGCCGCCTCCGACAATGCTTCCAGGGACTGCTGCGCCAAATGCGTTTTCAGCCCATCGTACCCTACCGTATTTTTTTCGATAAACGAGAGGTCCAACACCGTGCCCGGCTGCTGTTCCTCCGCCTCGAACAATAATTTTTCTATCGCCTGCAACACCGCCATGTCGCCGTTGATCTTTACCTGCAGATACAGATCCGCCATTTTAGTAGCCGGCCGGTTCAACAGACTATCCACTACCCCCTTCACCTGCTGCGGATTATTAAAGCCGATCAGCCCTGCCTCCTTCAGCGGATTGATCGCAATGATCTTCGCCCCGTTATCCTTCGCCTTTTCCAGGTTGTCCAACATCCGCGGCATATTCGTCGCCGGGTTGATGCCCATCATAATGATCAGGTCGGTGTGGGAGAAATCCTCCAGCGTCACCGATCCTTTCCCCAACCCGATCGTTTCCAGCAACGCCACCCCGCTCGACTCATGACACATATTCGAGCAGTCCGGCATATTATTCGTCCCGAACTCCCGAACAAACAACTGGTACATAAAAGAAGCCTCGTTGCTCAGGCGGCCCGACGTATAAAAGGCTCCTTCGTCCGGCGAAGCCAGTCCGTTCAGCGTCTCCGCCACTTTTTTATATCCCTCCTCATAGCTGATCGGCAGGAAGTGCGTGCCACCTTTCGGCAGGTACACCGGGAAAGTGATCCTGCCTTTTTTTCCCAACTCCATATCCGACAGACCCGCCAGGTCATTCACCGAATACCGGGCAAAAAAATCAGCCGTCAGCCTTTTCTTTGTCGCTTCCTCCGCCAGCGCCTTCGCCCCGTTTTCACAGTAAGCCGCGATCGGCGAACGGTCCCCGTCCTCGTCCGGCCACGCACAGCTCGAACAGTCGAAGCCCCCTTTCTGGTTCATCTTCGATAAACCCTTCAACCCCCGAACCACGCCCGCCTCCGCAAATACATCTTTCATCGCCGCTATCACCGCCGGGACACCCGCGGCCCAGGTCTTTGCTTTTGTAACCTTCAGGTGCGCGAGTTTCTCCGGGTCTTCGGCCGAAGGATCTTCCGCCGAATGCTGTTCCTTTTCCAGATCACTCATAACGATTTTTTTAATAAAGGATTAGGATAGTTATCGCTTTGATCCTCCTCCACATTATCCAGGCAGGTATAGTCCTTTTCCACCAATAAGTATAAACTTTCCGGCATGCCGCTCAGCGGCATCCGGTGCTCAAACCCCACCTTATCCGTATGTAGCCATTCATCAATAAACGCGGCGGGCAGGTACAGCGTGATCCGGTTATCCTTGAACGTAGCCGACAATTCCCCCGCCTCCGTCCTGCACAACGCATAAGATAAAGCTGCGGAGCCAAAATTGACCCGCTCCTCCACCAGCCCCGTCTCCGAGAACCGCCCCACCTCCGGCCTAGTCAGCCGGTAACGCAAAGAATTACCCTTGATACGTATTTTCATGCGCTGCATTTTCAGGCATCGGAATCTTGACCCGATGCGAACCCGTATAAATATTAAACCGATTATTCCGCAGAAAACCGATGAGCGTCGTTCCGAACTCTTCCGCCAGCGACACCGCCAGGCTCGACGGCGCGCCTACCGCCGCGATCACCGGGATACCCGCCATCGCCGCCTTTTGCACCAATTCAAAACTCGCCCGGCCGCTCAACAAAAGTACCGACTGCGCCAGCGGCAGCCTGCCCGCCATCATCGCCGATCCGATCAGCTTATCCACCGCGTTATGTCTCCCCACATCTTCCCGCACGAGCAGCAACGATCCGTTTATGTCAAACAAGGCAGCCGCATGCAACCCGCCCGTCTCCGCAAATACCGCTTGTTCTTTAGCCAGCCGTTCCGGCATACCCAGGATAAACGCCGGGTCGATCCCTTCCTCCCCCGCCCCGCACGTCCCCGTCTCCGGCACCCTCGCCCCAAAAGCGCTTACCGTCCGGATCGCCTCGATAGACGCCTTACCGCACACCCCGCAACTGGACGTCGTATAGAAATTCCGCTGTGCTTGCCGCAAGTTGGGAACCACGCCCTCGTTCAGGGTGACCAGGATCGTATTTTGCCTGTTTTCCGAACAGGGCAGGAAAATGGGCGCAGCCGCCTTCACGTCCTGAGCCCCCGCAATAATGCCTTCTGTGAACAGGAATCCCAGCGCCAGATCCGCATCATGCCCCGGCGTCCGCATCGTCACCGCCAGGTTCTCCACCTTGTCGCCAAAAGCCAGCCTGATCTCCAGCGGTTCCTCGACCGCCAGCAAGTCCGGCATTGCCTGCGCCGATTTCGCCGACTTCATGGGATCCCCCGTTATTTTGACGATAGATACCTGTAGCGCGTTACCCATAAAACAAAGGAATAGTGATTATCAAATGTAATCCAGAAAGCGTTATATCTCCAAATACCCAACGCCCCTCTAAAATCCCCTGCCGGCCGGTATTTGGCCCTTATCCCTCCGTCAATTTTTGGACATCGTCCCTTGTGTCTATATCGATATCTCCCCCCGGAAAGTCTACAGTAGCCAGATCATTCGGGTATTGCTTCAGCAATTTTTTCGCCCCTTCGCTGCCCGCAAGCGCCAATAGCTGTTCAAAATAGGAACGGCCAAACAAGACCGGCGTCCCCACGCTGTCCGCATAGGCGCAGGCGACAATACCTTTCCCCGATGCGTCATGTGTACTGACCAATTGCGACAACAGCGCGGAAGAAATAAAAGGCTGATCGCAGACCGCGATAATGACTGCCTCCAGATCCGGATGCAGCGAAAGTATGTTTGATAATCCGGCGACGATCCCCGACGCCATACCTTCTTCCCAGGCAGGGTTGAAAATTATGTCAACGGACTGCCCGTGCAAGGAATCGCTGACTTCTATATGGAGGGCGCCCGTAACCACCACCACAGGGTCTAACAAAGCATTGAGTGCTTCGGTAGTCGTATGTGTCAGCAGCGTCCGCCCGCGATAAGGCAATAGTTGCTTTGGGCGACCCAGCCGGGAGGAATTTCCTGCAGCCAGAATGATCACACCCGTCCTGCTCATGTCATCAGCACTTTATCCGGGGTGATCGGCAGTTCCCGGATCCGTTTGCCGGTCGCATTATAGACCGCATTGGCCACCGCCGCCGCCACCCCGATCAGTGAAATCTCTCCCAGCCCTTTAGAGCCTACGGGATTGATGATGGGATCGGGTTTGTCGATAAAGATCGCCTCGATATCCGGCACATCCGCATTCACCGGCACATGGTAGTCAGCAAAATTCCCGTTTACATAACGTCCGTACCTGTCATCGAACACCGCCTCTTCCGTCAGCACCATCCCGATGCCGCCGACCGCGCCCCCGATCATCTGGCTCGACGCCGTCTTATGGTTGACGATCTTACCGCCATCGACTACTGCCACGAGACGTTTTACCTTCACCACCCCCGTCAGCGGATGCACGTAGACCTGCGCAAAATGCGCCGAAAAAGAATACATAGAATAGTTCTTAGCCTCGTCGCTGGCTTGCGAATCCTGGGTCAATTCCACCACCGGCAGCCCCAGCTTTTGCAATATTCCACCGTAATCAATATCCGCCGTACTATCCGGGGCCAACCCCGCCAGCGTATTGAGCTTTTGCTTTAGCGCCACGCATACGTCATGCACGGCAGAACCTACCGAAGAACAAGTTTGCGATCCACCTTGCGTAGGCGCTACCGGGAAGGAAGAATTGCCCAATTCAAAGGTGATCTTCTCTGCCGGGATGCCCAGCGTATCGGCCGCAATCAGGGTCATCGACGTAGCCGTTCCCGGCCCGATATCGCTTGTCGCGCTTTGAATATTTACCGTCCCGTCCGGCAGCAATTTAATCTTCGCCGATGTTTTGCTGCGGTAGGCCCCAAAGGCGCCGCAGCCGATCCCATAGCCCACCAGCCATTCCCCGTCGCGGAGCGTCCCCGGCTCAGCCGGCCGCTTGTCCCAGCCAATCCGCTCCGATCCCTGCTGGTAACATTCTTTCAGGAATTTGCTCGACCAGGGCAGGTTGCGCTCGGGGTCCGTGTACGTATAATTCCGGAGCCGTAATTCGATGGGGTCCAGTTTCAATTTATAAGACAATTCATCCAGTGCCGACTCCAGCGCAAAGGACCCCGTCGCCTCGCCGGGCCCGCGCATCGGCGCCGGCACTCCCACATTCAGTGGAACTACCTTATAGCGCGTATTAGCATTCGGGCTGGCATACAGGAAGCGCGACACGTTCACCGCGTTTTCCGTGAACTCTTCATAAATCGCCGTCTGCGAATGCGACTCATGCGTAATGCCTACCAGTTTGCCATCCGTCGCCGCACCCAAGCCAATCTTTTGGATCGTCAAGGGCCGGTACCCCACCAGCGTGAACATCTGCTCCCTGGTCAGCGTCAGCCTGACCGGCCGCCTGACCAGCTTTGCCGCCTGCACCGCCGCAATTTCATGCGGCCAGGTGCGGAGAGAAGAGCCGAAAGCACCGCCCACAAACCGGGAATTGATCTGCACATTGGCCGGGTCAAGCCCAAAGGCTCCGGCGATTGCCCGCTGCGAACCGATCACCCCCTGGGACTTAGTATACAGCGTCACCTTATCATCGCCATCCCAAAACGCCGTCGTCACATGCAGCTCCATCGGGTTGTGCATTTCCGACGGCAGCATATAATCCTGCTCTACGATCACCGGTGCGTTCTTATACGCATCCACCTCCCCCCGCACATAATCCTTATACTTCCCTTCATTCGGGACCACTCCCTTATCGAAGTTCTTGTGAAAATCCGTCTCGAAGGGCGCCGCCTTGTACGTTGCCTTCACCAGGCTCGCCGCATATGTCGCCCGCTCAAACGTTTCCGCTACCACCAGTGCGATCGGCTGCCCGTTAAAATGCACCTGGTCGTCATTAAACAGTTTCAGGCCCCGCACCGGCCTGGCCGCTCCCAGTTGAAAGCCCGGCACCTTCGGCGCGTTGAGCGGCGTGATCACCGCCAGCACTCCCAGGGCACGTTCCGCGGCCTTTGTATCTATCGAGACGATCGTCCCACCGGCAATCGTTGCCGGTACCAGCACCCCATACGTCAATCCGGGTACCTTATATTCCCCGGAGTAGGTTGCGCCACCCGTCACTTTCAGGCGGCCGTCCACCCGGTTCAGCGGATCGCCAATCACATCTTTTTTCATGCCGATGCCGTTTGCAGCGCCTGAACAATCGCGTTAGGCGCCAGGGTTAACTTAAATTTGTTGTATTGATAGGCCTTCGCGCCCTGCATCGCGATCTCAGCCGCCTGCCTGAACGTCGCCGCATTTGCCGGCTTTCCTTTCAGGAACGCTTCGGCCCCGTGCAAACGCCATGGCTTATGCGCCACCCCGCCCATTGCCAGGCGGGCTCCCCTA
>PMUF01000114.1 GCA_003167015.1 Chitinophagaceae bacterium
TGGATAAGATCGGGTCTATCCGTAATGACAGCATCCATATCGGTGACGCCGAGATCCCGATCGGCCGGTCGTGCCGGGAGGATTTCTTCCGGAGGGTCAGGAAAAACAGCTGATCCGGGCCGAAGCTGCTTTTTTTACTATATTTGTATTTAGTAAATGAAAGGCTGACGGAAAATGAAGACGCTCGAATCATTTTATAAGGACACCGCTATCTTGTTCCCCAATGGGATCGATAAAGAAATAGGTCATTTCAATGTGTTCAGGATCGATGATTTTATCTCCAGGGACGGCAGGAAAGGGGCTATGCCCTATGACAGGCGCGCCTATTATAAGATCAGCCTGATCAAGGGCAGGAACAGGGTGGAATATGCGGATAAAGTAATCGACATCCCGGAGCAGGCATTGTTGTTTGCGACACCGAAGATCCCCTATAATTACCAGGNNTTGTTTGCTACACCCAGGATACCTTATAATTATCGCCCCCAGGACGATGATCAGGGCGGTTACTTCTGCATCTTTACCGATGAGTTCATGACGCCGGCAAAATCCGGGGTGATACTGGAAGATCTTCCTTTGTTCCAGCCAGGCGGTTACCCCATCTTCCAGTTATCGGCGCAGGAGTCGGAAGACCTGATGGGGCTGTTCCGCAAGATCTTCACGGATCTGGCCTCCGATTATCCATACAAATACGATCTATTGCGCAACTATGTGCTGGAACTGATCCACTATGGTCAGAAATTGCGGCCGGCTTCTACGTTAAACCCGGTGCATAATGCATCGACCCGGGTCACTTCCTTGTTCGTCGAGCTACTGGAAAGGCAATTCCCCATTACTTCGTCGCGTCAGCAACTGAGCCTAAGGACCGCCAGGGACTATGCGGACAGACTGGCGGTGCACGTCAATCATCTCAATAAGGTTTTAAAGGAGACGACCGGCAAAACGACGACGGAGATCATCGGCGGCCGGGTATTGCAGGAGGCCAAGGTACTCCTGAAACAAACCGACTGGAATATTTCTGAGATAGCCTGGTCCCTGGGGTTCGAACAGCTCTCCAATTTCTCCAATTTCTTCAGGAAGCATACGGCCCAGGCGCCCCATTCCTTCAGGGCCTGATATTTGATTTGAGTAAACATTGGATTGATTCGGGCAAACGGCGGACAGCCGGGCCGGCGTACCTTTGTTTTATCAAAATCAAACATATCAATAATGGATACTGTACGTAAAATCGCCCTGGTCACCGGTGGTAGCCGGGGATTGGGTAAAGACATGGCGCTATGCCTGGCCAAGAAAGGCATCGATGTTATCCTGACCTATAACAGTAAGAAGGAAGAGGCGTCGGCCGTCGTCGCGGCAATCGAAAAGTCGGGCCGGAAGGCGGCGGCATTGCAGCTGAATACGGGAGACGTCGGTAGTTTCAAGACTTTTTTCGACCAGTTGAAGGCGGTGCTGCAGGATCATTTCGGGACGGACAAGTTCGACTTTTTGATCAACAATGCCGGCAATAGCTTTAATTCTTCTATTGCCGATACGACCGAGCAGCAGTTCGACGACATCATCAACATTCATTTCAAGGGTGTATTTTTTCTCACGCAGGGGTCGCTGCCGCTGATCAATGACGGCGGCCGGGTCATCAATATCTCCTCAGGGCTGGCCCGATTCTGCTCGCCTGGCCGGTCGGTATATGGGGCGACTAAGGCAGCGATAGAAACACTGTCGCGGTATATGGCTTACGAGTTCGGCAAGCGCGGCATTGCCGTCAATACTGTCGCGCCAGGCGCGATAGCAACAGATTTCAGCGGGGGTGTCGTGAGGGATAACCCGGAAGTGAATAAACATATTGCTGGCATCACTGCCCTGGGGCGTGTTGGATTGCCGGAAGATATCGGTCCCGTTGTAGCATTCCTGTGTACGGAAGACGGCAGATGGATCAATGCGCAACGGATCGAGGTATCCGGCGGGATGAATCTTTAGTGGGGCCAGGTACTAATCAAATTATTAGCGGGGTCGGTGCAGACTATTTTTCTTTATCTTTAGCCAAATCGCCACCAATGCTGTCTGCTTATCGGCTCAAATTATTTTTGACCTTCCTTCCCATTGCTTTAACGATGTCGCTGCAGGCCCAGCAAATGGGTACTGTCTCCAATCCTTATGTATTGAACCCTTCTGCCGCTACCGTCGTCTGGGGCTACTATTGGTCCGAGGCAAAGCCCGTTCTCCATGTGCAATCCGGGGATTATGTACGGGTACGGACCGTGCTGACTTCCAATCCGGAACGGCTGGAGGCTGCAGGCGTGGCGCCGGCGGATGTCGAACAGGAATTGCGCGATGTACAAGTCGTGAAGGACCGTGGGCCGGGCGGACATGTGTTGACAGGGCCTATCTATGTTGACGGAGCGGATTCCGGCGACGTACTTGAAGTGCGGTTCGACTCCATTAACCTGGCGATCCCATATGGGTATAACGCTATCGGGCAGGCGGGATTTTTGTCCGATGAGATCTTCAGCCGAAAGATGCGGATCGTTCCCCTTGACAAATCGACAATGATCGGTCACTTTTCTGATGGGATCGATATTCCGCTGCATCCTTTTTTCGGGAGTGTGGGAGTTGCGCCGCCTGCGGCAGCCGGACGCTGGAACAGCGCACCACCATGGATACACGGCGGCAACCTCGATAACAAGGAATTGGTAGCCGGCACTACATTGTATCTCCCGGTGTTTGTGAAGGGAGCTTTGCTCGAGATCGGGGATGGCCATGCCGCGCAGGGGAATGGGGAAGTGGATATTACGGCCATCGAAACGTCATTGATCGCCAAACTTCACCTGGTTGTGCATAAGGGCAAGTCCATTCATTGGCCATGGGCCGAATCGCCGACGCATATCATTACGATGGGTGATGACCGTGACCTGAATGCGGCGACGCATATCGCCGTTCGGGAAATGATTCACTGGCTGATGGCGGAAAAGGGGATGACACAAGAAGATGCGTATATGCTTTGCAGCGTTGCTGCGGATGTGGACATTACTGAATTAGTGGATGGGAATGTTGGCGTGCACGTAATGCTGCCGAAATCTGTTTTTCTTTTTGTGAAGAAGTGACGCCATTGAAAGCACGATATCTCTCCAATCTGACTCCTTTGCGCGGTGTGGCGGCGCTGCTGGTGGCCGTTTTTCATTTTGAGATGGCGATGGGCCGTTTTGTGCCTGCGAGGATATCGATGTTCTTCGAGAAATCCTACCTGATGGTGGATTTGTTCTTTGTGATGAGCGGGTTTATCATGCTGCATGTGTATGGCAGCGGCTTCAGCCGGGGTCTTGCGAAGGAGAATGTTCGTCATTTCTTTGTTGCGCGATTCGCCCGGACCTATCCGTTGCATTTATTCACGTTGTTGTTGCTGGTGTTAATCGTCCGCTGTCTGACCAACTGGGGAAATCCGCCGATCCCGTTGGAGCAGCCCCGGGATATCCTGCCCAATGTCTTTTTGCTGCAATCTTTCGGGGTCTGTCATATTTACAACTGGAATATTCCGTCCTGGAGCATCAGTGCGGAATGGGGCGCCTATATCCTATTTCCTTTGCTGGCATTATGGATCGGTCACAGGAAGACCAGTGCGTCGGCCCTGCTGGCGGTTTTTGTAGCGGCTGCCTATATCTGTATTATGTACGTGCTGCCGCGTGTCAATCCGCTGAGCCCCTCGACGCCGGTCCCCCATAATCTCAATACGACTTTTGATTATGGGTATTTGCGCGGTATTGCCGGGTTTGTCATCGGGATGCTGATTTACCAGTTGTATCACCGGGAAGGTGTGCGGGCGGTTTTCGGGAGTGACCGGGCCACGGCGGTGATCGTGCTGCTGGTGATCGCCGGACTTCACTTCGCTATCAACGATGCGCTGGTGGTGGTGCTATTCGCCGCGCTGGTGTACAATTTTGCCGTCAATAACGGAGCATTGCACCGGGTATGTAACAACAGGGCGCTGCAATATCTCGGTGATATCTCCTATTCCATTTATCTCATGCAGATCTTTCCCCAGGAGCCCTTTTCCCATGGCTGGCGGTTGCCTGGCGTAACGGGGACGGCCAGGGGTAAGTTTAACATCGATTTCCCCCACGGTCTGCTGTATTGTGCGGTTTATCTTGTGCTGCTGTTCGCACTGGCTTCCATCACGTATTATGTCATCGAGCGGCCGTGCCGGAAATTCATTAATCAGTATTGGGGTTAGGGTTGTTTCACAAGCACGAAGGCCGCATCCGATCCGATATAGTTGGTATGCGAATCGGCGCCGAACAACCTGGGCATCTCGAACTCTATGGTCCCGTTGGTGCAGCTGACGGGCTGGTCTTTGATGAACTTGCCGCGCCACGTATGATAGATCCTCAGCAAATAGTGCCCGTTGGGTATTGACCGCAGCGTCACCTTATCACCAGCTACGTCAGTCACGACATTGACCACCCAGCCGAAAATGAACTGGTCGCTTTTCATGGCATAGGCGCTGCCGTGGGCGGCGGCGATTTCAGCCGGAGCGATACCGGTCAGTTGCGAGAAGGGGATAGAGTCCGTGAAGCGGCGGATGCTGGTGATCTGGTGCGTCAGGATATTATCGTTCAGCAGGTCCGACCAGGCCCACCAGAAAGGCGTCATAGCCGTTCCGTTGGCGAGCGTCACCCAGAGGGCATCATGATACATGGAAAGATAGCCGGGCATGGAGGGGTCGTAAAATACGTGGTCCCAACCCGTCTCACCGATGATAACCGGTTTCCCGTAAGCTGCCCACATCTTGCTGATCTCACCTGCATAATTGGTATAGCTGAGGACCAGCGGTGGCACTTTGGCGGAGTCCAGCGTGCTGGTGGTCAGCACAGGCCAGCCCTGGCGTTCGTATATTTCCCTCGCAGCCAGGTCGAAGGTTCGGTATCCTTCATCAAAGTACTCATTTTTTCCGCCACTCCTCGTTCCCGTGGTCGGCCGGTGGTAGGGATCGTTGGTCTTAAAATAGTCATGTACTTTGCCGGCCCATTTGGCCGCCATCGCGCTGTCGCCCGATACCCAGCCGTCGGTGCCGTTGATCTCATCGATGATGAACCAGATACCGAGTGACCGGCTGTATCCCCAGCGGGCGATCATGTACCGGTACAGTTTTTCCTGGAGTGCCCAGGCCGCGTCGCTGCGATAGAAGTCTTTAGGTTTCGTCACCTGTGAATAAGGATTGGTTTCCCAACGCTCGTTGCCTCCGCCCCAGGTCGTTTCCGACAGGAAGGCGTGGAACCACAGGTTAAGGCTCAACTCCATGCCGCGCTGTTCGCAGAGTTCCAGCAGTTGGTCCAGGCGTCCGCAGATATTCTGGTCATAGCGTCCCAGGCCGCTGGCCTGTGTTTCCAGCGGAATAATGAATGAACTGAAAAAGTTCACCCCCAGGCTTTTCAGTCTGTCCAGTTCTTCCGGCTTCACCCTGCCGGCATCGAAGCCCGAATAGCCGTCATTGTACCACAGTCCTACGCCGTAAAAAGGCGTTCCGTCCCTATATTGCAGGTAGCGTTTGTTAGGCGCTACGACGATAGCGCCGTGCTCTTGTGACGCCACGGCCGTAAAGGATTTGGGGTCGCTGGTGGTCTCGCCGTTCTTGTCTTTGATATGGATCGAATATTTCCAGACGCCTGTCTCGTCGGGTGAGAAGCGTACTTTCCACAATCCGCCGAACGAAGCATAATAAAATCCATGGATCGGCCATTGTTTGCCCGAGGGGGAGGTAAAGGTGGCCGTGATATCGATCTGGTCCGGGTCGAAGGGATTGGCATAATCGGCTTTCAACCCTAGTCCCACTTCGAATTTGTTATACAGGCCGACAGCGGAGTCCGCCTGGCGCATGGTCGTGATCGTGGGTTGGGCGGCGACGGCCAGCCATCCATAGGCCAGCGGCAAGAGGAAGAAGATCTTTTTCATATGTATGACTTTATTTGTCCAATGTAAATGCAATGTATTTTCCGCCCGGCTTTTCACCCCTGCACCCGCCATCGGCGATGGCGATGAATTGCCTGCCGTCCACCGAATAGGTGATCGGAGTAGCGAAGGCGCCGGTAGGCAGCAGGTATTCCCACACTACCTTACCCGTTTTTTTGTCGAAGGCCCGGAGCTTATTGTCCCTGGTACCTGCGATGAAAAGCAGGCCGCCGGCCGTCACGAGGGGGCCGCCATATGATTCTGTACCGGTGACGGGTACTCCTTTTGCGGCGAGGGCGGGATATTCGCCCAGTGGTACGCTCCAGAGGTATTCGCCGGTATTCAGGTCGATGGCGTTGAGGGTACCCCAGGGTGGTTTGGTGGCCGGGTAGCCGTCCTTGTCGGTCCATGGTCGCCAGACTCTGAGGACGTAGTCCGGTTCGTAGGGGAAATCCGGTTGTTTGGGGGCGGAGGTGGCTGCCGGCTGTGCGTGTTCGCCTTTTGGCGGGACAGCCCAGGGCCTGAACAAAAATCCGGCAATGGCCCTGCGATCCTCGTCCGACAGGGAGGGGAAGGCGGGCATCTTGCCGCTACCGCTTTTGATGATTCCCGCAATATCGGTTTCTGTGTGTCGCATACCGACCCGCGTCAGATCCGGGTAGAGTCCGGGGCTGCCCTTCCTGTCCGTACCATGGCAGGCCGAGCAGTTGGTAATGAACAGCGCATTGCCGTGGGACAGCGAGGCGAGCTCTTTATTCCATCCGGCCCTGGAGATCAGTTGGAGATTCCAGAAGGCTTCGTTGGCATTCTGGTAAAAGATGCCATCCGGGTCGATGGCGTTGCCGCCCCATTCCGCTCCGCCGCTATAGCCCAGCAATAGCGTACCGGCCGTGTCGGGCGCCAGGAATTTATTATAGGGCCGGCGGATTGCGTGCAGCTGTTTCAACGCCGCATCGTGTGCTGCCGGGGAAAGGTCGGTTACGTCGGAATCCGATAATGTCTGCCGGGATAGAGGTCGCGGCTTCTGTACATAGCGTTGTGTCGGGTAGGGGTGCTCGCCGGGCAGGGCGTCGGTGGGGACGGGCCGTTCTTCTAAGGGGAAGAGAGACACACCGCTGTCCCGGTCCAGAATGTATACCTGCCCATCCTTAGTCGTTTGTACGACGACGTCAGTGTTTTTACCGTTGTGCCGGATTGTGGCGAGATTAGGGGGACAGGGTATATCCCGATCCCATAGGTCATGGTGCATCGTTTGAAAATACCATTGCATTTTCCCCGTCTCTGCATGAACGGCTACGATGCAGTTGGCGAACAGGTTCATGCCGGTGCGTGCGCCGCCGTAGAAATCAGAGGAAGGGCTTCCGGTGCCGAAATATACCATCCCCCGCGTTTCGTCGATCACCATTCCACCCCAGGAATTCGCGCCGCCTATCTTTTGATAGGCATCTTTCGGCCAGGTATCGTAGCCGAATTCGCCGGGCAGTGGAACGGTATGGAAGACCCATTTTAATTTCCCTGTGACGACGTCGAAGGCGCGAACATGTCCCGGAGCGGCATCGCCGTCTTCCGATACGCTGCTGCCGATGATGAAAGTATTTTTGTAGATCACCCCCGGAGTGGAGGCCGTCACCAGCAAAGAGTCCACCGGGTGCCCGAGGCCTTCGCCTACTCCTTCGTGGAGATCCACCACTCCGTTTTTCCCAAAGCCTTGTACGGGCTGGCCCGTCAGGGCATTGATAGCATACAGCCGGTAGCCCGTAGTGTAGAGGATGCGTTTGTCGTCTCCATTCTCCCAATAGACTACACCCCGGTTTGTATTAAACCGCAGTTTGTTATAGGTTGGTTCGAATTTCCATAATTCTTCGCCGGTGGCCGCATTAACAGCGAACAGATGCAGCTCAGGAGTCGTTCCGTACAGGATGCCGTCCACGACGATCGGCTGGCACTGGATCTCATGGCTCCTGCCGGTAGAGTCGGTATTCTCGCCGGTATCATAGGTCCAGGCCACTTTGAGGTGAGCGACATTG
>PMUF01000087.1 GCA_003167015.1 Chitinophagaceae bacterium
GCCGCCACCAGCGTTTCATAATTGTCGCAGTGTAGTTTTTTGATCAGCTGCCGCATGGCAGGCGATTCGATATAAAAACAGCCGATCGTATCACCGGTCATCAGCCGTTGCCGGATGACCGGGTCTTTTTTGAAGGCGACGATGTCATGGATATCGATATCGATACGACGATTTTTTTTCACCAGCTCGATACATTCCTTGATATGCCCCAGCCCGCGCTGGCTCAGTACGTCCAGTTTGTGGAGACCGATATTCTCCGCGACGAACATATCCATCAACGCCGTGGCAAACCCTTTCGGCGGCAGGTGCAGCGCACAATAAGACGACAGCGGTTCTTCGGAAATAAGGATGCCGCCGGGGTGAATGCTCAGGCCACTGGGGAAATTCTGCAGCAGCTTTCCATATTGTAAGATGGCACGCCCTATTTTATCCTCGCTATATCCCTTCGCCGCCAGTTGATCGATCTCCGCGGCGGGAAGACCGAAAACTTTCCCCAACTCCCGGATGATGGCATTGTACTGGAAGGTAGGATACATGCCCAGTAACGTGACATGGTTCCTGCCGTAACGCTTCATCATATAATCGATCATCTCATCCCTGTCCCGGTACGAAAAGTCTATATCGAAATCAGGTGGACTCGTCCTGTGCGGATTTAAAAATCGTTCGAAATACAAATCCAGCTCGATCGGGTCTACATCCGTAATGCGAAGACAATAGGCT
The DNA here is from genome assembly GCA_003167015.1 of Chitinophagaceae bacterium. Classification (GTDB taxonomy): domain Bacteria; phylum Bacteroidota; class Bacteroidia; order Chitinophagales; family Chitinophagaceae; genus Puia. The sequence goes on from PMUF01000087.1 coordinate 721, forward strand.
ACGATGGAGTTCGCCCCGCTGCCCCTGCCCACGTGATAATAGCCCCTGCTGTGGGCATAGCGTATCATGTCCCATGTAATAAGATAGTAGGCCGTGAAACCCATCTGGTCAATGATCTGCAGCTCCCGCGCTACCCGTTCCTTCGCCTTTTTGTGAGGACCGTAGCGGGCCCTGCAGCCATCCCGCGCCAGTTTTTCCAGCAGCACCCGGTCATCTTCCCGGCTCGCACTATACACTTTTTTATTCTTGTCTTCACCAAAATTCATGTCGATCGTGCACGCGTCGATCAGCTTATAGGTGTTGGTGATCAGCGAAGGATACTGCCGAAAGGCAGCCATGATCTCCGCCTGCGGCATAAAATATTCCCGCTGCCCGGCCAAGTCTTCCACTTTCAACTTGGTTAACAAGGTATTGTGTGCGACGGCCCTCAGCAGCCGGTGCAGATTATAATACACTTTGTTCTGGACGGTCACCGGCTGACGGATCACCCATTTCCCCGACCCACTTGCAGCAGCGGCCGTGGCCACACCCGCCGCAGCCGCCGCGACCCCACCCACAGTCACCCCGCCCGCCGCCGCTCCAGCCGCCGCCGCCGTCCCACCCGCAGTCGTCCCTCCCAACGGCAGCCGCAACAATTTCCCCGCCTCTTCCGGCAACACCCCGATGCGCTCATTTTCCCGCAGCTCCTCCGGCGCCCGCAACCCCAACGGATAAATGACAAACCCATCCCCTGGCTGCTCAAAAAAAACCTCCGCCGGCTTCTCGGGAAAATCCTTTTTCTCCAGCAGGTGATCCGATAAAAAGGCATTGATCCATCGGAAACCCCGGTTATTCGCTGCTAATAATATATATAATAGCGCATTGCCGTTGCGGATCTCTGCTCCCAGGATCGGCTTGATGCCATCCTCCCTGCAGTATTGGACAAAATCCCACGCGTCGCAGGTAGCATTGATGTTGGTGAGCACCAATGAAGTAGCGCCCGCATCTACCGCTCCCTTAACCAATTCTTTCGTCGAATAAGTGCCGTATTTTAAACTAAAGTATGTCTTTCCCAGGTACATGTTGAGATCGTGTGAAAATAAAAACTAATAAATTTAGCTTCTGATTACTAAATTAATTAGTATTTTTGGATTGACAATTGTAGATCGAAATTCAGTACTGTAGCGGGAAAGAGCGGGTTTGAGAAAAAAGAAAATTCGGGTAGGGGTGATGGTAAAGGAGTTAATAATAAAGAGAAGAAATGGGATCAAACACGACCCGGTGATAACAGGAAAGAGAAGAACAAGGATTTAGTAAGTAACGTACAGGGACCATAAGACTTTTTAACTGATATAAATTCTTTTCTTTGAATATGATTAAGAGAGATGATCGGTATGATGTGATAAAACCGATGGTCGAAAGTGGACAACTGGTGTCCTTTAACCAGATTTTTAAATACATTCCTAAAACCATCGTTGCGAAAGACCTTGGAAAGAAGGTCGACCGCTTCAATGTATTGATGAACCATGTCGATGAATTTACGCTGAGAGAACTGTTTCGTATAGGGCATTTTTGTAAAATTGATGACTGGACGATTTTGAAACTGATCATGTACGATCATCAGCATAGTAAAAACGGACACGATAGATCAACATAGCCTGAGTACCATAACCATTAGCTGCAACCTTTCCTATTTGTTTAAAATCCGAGTCCGACCGTTTAGTCCTTGTCTCTTATAACAATTGTGTTCGCTGGAGGCCGTCTCATTTAGACCTGGAGGCGGCCTTTTTTTTTGCCTGCTTCGCCCGTTTTCGCCCCGCCCCATTCCTGTCTGGCCCGCGCCGCCCGGGCTGTTATGCGCCTTTTTCATTATATTTGATAATGATCCGCAACTTCCTCAAAATAGCTTTTCGCAACCTCTTGAGACGCAAAGGATATGCTGTACTGAATATATTCGGTCTGGCTATCGGCATCTCCTGCTGCCTGGCCATCTTCGAATATGTGGCTTACGAAAAGAGCTATGACAGCTTCCATCCGAACGCCGACCGCATCTTCCGGGTGCAGGATGAAGACCACCAAGGCAGCCTCGTCGTGAACTGTGCGGCAGCAATGCCCGGCGTAGCCCCGGCCATGAAAAGGGAATTCCCGGAAGTGGAGAACGCCTGCCGCCTTTTCAAGAACGAATTTCTGCTAGGCAACGATGCCCGCAATCTGCGTTTCAGGGAAAAAATTTATTATGCCGATCCGGCCGTGCTGGACCTGTTTGACCTGCCGCTCGACAAAGGCGATAAGGCGACGGCCTTGTCCGGGCCGGGGAAGGTCATCCTCTCTGAAACAGAAGCCCGTAAATATTTCGGCGAAGAAGATCCGCTGGGAAAAATACTGACCATCCATAGGGGCTCCGCATCCAGGTCGTTTACACTCGAGGTAACGGGCGTTTTCAGGGACTATTCAGCCAATTCACATCTCAGGCTCAGCATATTAGTTTCCTACCCGACATTTAGTAAATTGAATAGTAGCTATCAGACTAATAATGTATTGGAGACGAGTTTTAGCTGGACAGACTTCTATACCTATATCCTCCTGCGTCAGGGCACGAACCCGCAACAAGTCGCGGCCAAATTGCCTGCCTTTATCGACAAACATTATAACGATCTGCCCAAAAACAAAAGTGCAGGCGACCGCATTTCTCTCAGCCTGATGCCCCTGAAAGATATTCATTTATATTCTCATTACACGGAAGAGGCAGAGGCTAACGGGGATGGTCAGTCGGTAAATTTTTTATTCCTCATCGCCTTTTTTATCATCGGTATCGCCTGGATCAATTATATTAATCTCGCTACCGCACGATCGCTCGAACGGGCCCGCGAAGTGGGAGTGCGAAAGGTGCTCGGCGCCCTGCGGCCGCAACTGATCCGGCAGTTCATGCTGGAAAGCCTGCTGATGAACCTGCTGGCGCTCATCGTAGCCCTTGCTATTACCCTGCTGCTCAACCCCTTTTTCGGCCGGCTGAGCGGACGGCCCCTTCCTTTTTTCTACTCTTTGCCGGCCATGTACTGGCAATACTTCGCCGCCCTCTTTGTAGCAGGTACCTTGCTTTCCGGGATCTACCCCGCGCTGGCGCTATCCCGTTATCAGCCTATAACCGTGCTGAAAGGCCTCTTTAAAAATGCTGCCGGCGGCCAGTTGCTCCGCAAAGGCCTGATCGTGGGCCAGTTTACAGCTTCTATCATCCTCATTGCCGGCACGATGATCGTCTTCAGACAGGTACATTATATGCGCAGTCAGGCGCTGGGTGTCAACATCGACCAGACTCTGGTACTGAAGGCCGCAGGCAGCGGGATGGGGGATTCCGCCTACAATGATACCTATCAGGCCTTCAAAGGAGACATGCTGAACATACCGGGTGTCAGGAGCCTGACGGCTTCTTCTGAAGTGATGGGTGAAGAAATTCTATGGTCTACGGACTGGCACCGCCTGCATAGTGCTAGCCGGCAGGTGGTCAACCTGTTCCAACTTGGGGTCGACGATGACTTTATCCCGAGCTATGGCCTCAGGGTGCTGGCGGGCCGGCCTTTTTCCCGGCAGCAGGGCGAGGACCGAAAGGCGATCATCCTCAATGAGTCAGCCTTGCAGGTCCTGGGCATCGCCTCGCCGCAGGCAGCGATCGGCGAATTGCTTTCCGGCGGTCAGAGAAATATGGATTCCCTGGAGGTGGTCGGCGTCGTTGCCGATTATCACAACGAAGGCCTCCAAAAAGCCATCCAGCCCCTCGTTTTATTTCCCAACCGCAATAATCGTAGTTATTATTCGGTGAAGATCCAGGGCAATCCGGCAGCAACTGTTGCCGGGATCAAAAAGACCTGGGACCGGCATTTCCCGACCGACCCATACGATTATTTTTTCCTCGATGAATTCTTTGACCGGCAATATGCCGAAAATCAGCGTTTCGGCCAGGTATTCGGCCTCTTCGCCTCCCTGACCATCCTCATCGCCTGCTTCGGGCTGCTGGGGCTATCAGCCTACAGCGTGATTCAAAGGACGAAAGAGATCGGCATCCGGAAAGTGCTCGGCGCATCGACACAGAACCTCATATTCATCTTATCCAAAGATTTCCTGTTATTGGTGTGTATCGCCTTTGTCATGGCCATACCCGTGACCTTATTGGCGATGAACAGCTGGTTGCAGGAATTCGCCTATC